>JBBRHI010000088.1:0-9044 GCA_038222995.1 Bacteroidia bacterium
TACTTCGTCAAATAGTTTAACGGCTTGTGGTCGTTCAAGAAATGGAACATTACCCTGTATTTTATCAATAAAAACATTGGTAGCATTTACATGACCATGAGTTTTAAAGTTTGCTATTTGACGACTTGAATTTTGACCTATAGTTGAGATTCTGCTATAATAGAAATACATACTTTTAATTTTAATCAAAGATAGTGTATTATATTTAGAGTACAAAATAAAATAACACATTTTATGTCATATTTAGTACTTTTTCACTGTTTTAGTGTGTTAGATTTGAATCATACTCTAAAACTATTGATTAATTTCCTCCAACAGGTCGGACATTTTTATTTCAAGGGCTAAACAAATTCTTTTCATTACCATAATAGAAATGTTTTGCTCACCATTTAAGATTCTGCGAATACTTTTTTCATCTACATCACAAGCAAATGCGAAATCAACGTTAGTTTTGAATTTAACTTTGGCTTTCTTACCAATAGATTTACCCAACTTTACTAAAATTTCTTCTGGCATAAACCAAAAGTCGATTAATGCAACTGTATGTCATCGGCATATAAGCCGATATTGGAACTATTCTATTATATTTGTTACAGATATAGGACAGTTATTTGTAAATTTTAGTTATATGAAATTAAGAAGCTTAATAATAATTTTTATAGTTTTCCAAACTTTAAAAATTAAATCACAAGGTGGTAAAATTGATTCGCTTATCAATGGTTTATGTAAGATTGATACTTTCAAAGTAGATGAAATCTATGATTCGTTTAATGGAGTAGAAAAAATAAACATAAGCCCTAGAGGTAAAGAGGAAAATTGTAAGTGTAAATACTCGAATGATTCTAGTAGCTTATCAATTTGTATTTCTAATTATCCTAGTGGTAAAATTAAAAAATGTGTAAACTATCTAGAGAAGGAACCCAAGGGATTTTGGGTAGCTTACTATGAAAACGGCAAATTGCAGGGGCAGGAGGATGATTATGGTAATATTCATAATAGGGTTTTAGTTTATTACTTTGAAGATGGACGTATCGAATTAATTTCGGTTACAAAAAATGATGAATTTGAATCTAAAAAGTTTTATAAAAATGGCAATGTGAAATTGTCGAGAAAAGGTAATAGCTTATCAAAAGATGCGATAGAAAATTCTTTTTATGAGAATGGTAAATTGGGAATTCAAAAAAGGTACATCAATGGCAAACAGGAAGGGGAGCAAATTTGCTATTTTGAAGATGGAAGCATTCAGTATAAAGTAAATTATAAAAATGACAAAAAGGAAGGGACTTTTGTTGAGTATCATAGAAACGGAAAGCTTTATGTCAAAGCTAATTATCGTGATGGCAAATTAATCGGGGAAAAGGAAAAATATGATAATGATGGTGTATTAATAAAAAATCAGTAATGAAAATGAATGTATATAACACATTATTATTGGTTTTGTTTATAGTTATTTGTTGCCCTTCTTGTAATGAGACACAAAAGCAAATAAATGAAACGACTATACCTCAACAAAATAATAGTAGCGAAACAATTGATTTAGAGGGCTCAACATTTCTTAATCAAAAATTAAAACAGGGTGAACGAATTGTTACAATTAAATGGGCAATGGAAAAGCAGGTTAGACTTCCAATTGATAATGATGAAGGTCGTTTTGCTTCTGAAAATAATACCGTTCCCAATGGTAAAAAGTGGATAATGATATATGCAAATGAAGATTATGTATTTGAAGACTTAGTTGTTAGTATGGTGCCTATGTTAAGTTTAGATAATAAAGTGAAGATGGTTTATGGAATGCAAAACACAGAAAAAACCACTATAAATTTGAGCAAAGCTAAAGATGAAAACACAAAATATTATTCTGGAACAAACATAAAAGGTGTTTCAAGCAGAGAAAAGGGAAAAGGTCAAGGCGAAGATTTTCGAAATTATAAAGGCGAATTATGGTTTATTGAAGTAAATGAATAAAAATAAACCTTGAATCAAAAAATATTTATACATTTTCTTGACTCGTAGAATTAATCTTAGTATAATTGCATATATAGTTACCTAAAAACTATTTCTTATCCTGTGAGAGCTCCTAAAGGATAAGTTCAGCAAATAATTAAAACTAAATATTAATAGTAGTCATTTCAAAACTGGCTATTGTCCTGGTCTTCGAGATGTTTTATCTTTGTGATAGGGCATTTGAAACTAAGGCGGTCTAGATACGACCTTAAAGGAATAATTCTCTACCCGAATAAAAAAACGAGAAAACGGGTTGGGTAACAAATGCTATCAATAACTGAATGCAAGAGATTGTTAAACAAACAAGGTGTACAATATACGGATACTGAAATAGAAATGATTCGTAATGTACTATACAAATTGGCAGAGGTCTGCTACAAAAACCTTACAACTAAACAAAAAACTAGAAATGACAATACATGAAAAAATAGAGCAAATCAAATTAAAAGGTAATTGCCTAAGACATGAAGTAATTGGTATGCCAAATGATAAATACTCTGAGCCAGTGATTTTGGAATATGAGAATAACTATTTTTTAATCTATTCGATTTATGAAAACTTTTCCGATGCTTGTCCTTTTGAGGACATGGAAGAGTTCAATTTATTACATAGAGCTGAAAGAAGGTACGAAGAATTAATAATCGAATTACAACGCAATATTCAAGATGAAAACAATTAATGTTATAGGTTACCTCAGAGTTTCAACTGATGACCAAGCAGATAAGGGACACAGTATTCCTCAGCAAGAAGAAGCGTTTACAGCTTACTGTAAAAAAATGGATTACAATGTCCTTAAAATTTACAAGGAAGATTATACAGCAAAGCATTTCAATCGTCCAGAATGGAAACAGTTGGTAACTTTTGTCAAAGCAAATAAAAACCAAGTTGATAAAGTTCTCTTTTTGAAATGGGATAGATTTGCTAGGAGCTCGGAACACGCATATCCAGTATTGGCAGAATTTAAACGGATGGGGATTGAATTGAATGCCATTGAACAATATCTTGATTTCTCGCAACCAATTTCCAAAATAATACTTGCCGTTAATTTATCCCAAGGGGAAGTTGAAAGAGATTATATTTCAGAGAGGACACAAAAGGGCACTCGACAAGCAAAGAAGGACGGATATTTTTGCGGGCAAGCTCCATACGGATATGACAACCATAGGGATGAGTTTAAAAAGTCCATTTTGAAACCAAACAATAAAGCAGTATTTGTAAAAATGGCTTTTAGTGAGGTTGCAAAAGGAATTGAACCTATTGAGGATATTCGTAAACGATTAAGTAAGTCAGGAATGACCTTGCAAAAATCCGCATTTAATGACATGCTGAAAAATATAACCTATGCAGGAAAAATAATTGTACCTGAGTTTCAAAAAGAACAGATGATAATAGTTAATGGTAGATTTGAACCATTGGTTGAACTCGGCATTTTCAATAAAGTTCAAGATATATTTAGGGGCAAGCGTTGGTTTGGATTAAAACCAAGTCATATAAATTTAGATTTTCCAATGAGAGGGTTTTTAACTTGTGAAATATGTGGTGGAGAAATTACAAGTAGCACTTCAAAGGGACGGAGCAAAAGATATGGTTACTACCATTGTCGTTATAAATGTCCAACAAGAGTTTCAACCGACCAAGCCCATGATTTTATTTCCGAACTTTTAATTGGTTTGCAAATTAACGAGAACGTAAAGGAGCTATTTAAAGATGTTTTAATAGACATTGATAGAGAGTATAATGGAAACCGAGAAAAGCAACTTGAAAAGGCTTTAAACAAACAGAAAACCATTAATCAAAGCATTATTGAGGCTGAGGATATGCTGCTAAGTAAAAAGATAGGTTCAGACCATTTTAGTAGTATGGTAAATCGACTTAATGCCGACCTAATGAAGTTAAATAATGAAATTGAAGTTTTAAGTACTAAATCTGATTCGCTAAAAAACTATGTTTGTGATGGTTTGGAATTATTGTCAAACTTGGATAAGCTGTTTTTGGAAGGGGATTTTGATGACAAAAGAATCATATCTGGTTCATTATTTACTAAAAAACTGTTTTTCGGAAATGATGGTTGTCGAACCGCTGAGATAAATGAAGTGGCTGACGTTTTAACCAGATTTAATAAGGGTTTTGGAGGTTTGAAAAAAGAAAAGACCGCCATTTCTGACGGTCTTTCCGCTTCTGTACCCAGCGCCGGACTCGAACCGGCACGGTTTCCCACAGGTGTTTGAGACCAGCGCGTCTACCATTCCGCCAGCTGGGCATTTAGTTTTTTGTATTGCTGCTCTGCAATTTCATTTTCGTTCCTGTCTCTCACCGATAGCGGTTTGCAAGACCAGATTTAAGGTTAACTTTACACCTTGCCCTCAAATAGGGCTGCAAATGTAATGAGTTTTTCCGTTAATCAAAAAAAGGAGCAAATATTATTGTATAAACCCGCTAAAAATGGTAAATTTGCCTCCCCTACAATAAAAATGGAAACAGAAGTTCAATTATTTTCAGGCAGTGTCACTAAAACACTTTCAGAGCAGATTGCTAAATCGTATGGTAAAGATTTAGGTAAAATTTCTCATTACCGTTTCAGTGATGGCGAAATACAAGTATCTTATGATGAAAGTATTCGCGGGCAAAGTGTTTTTGTGATCCAATCAACCATGCCGCCTACCGATAATTTAATGGAAGTGCTGTTAATGTTGGATGCTGCAAAAAGGGCTTCGGCAAAACATATTATTGCTGTATTACCTTATTTCGGTTATGCGCGCCAGGACAGGAAAGACCAACCCCGCGTGGCCATTGGAGCAAAACTTGTGGCGGATATGCTGGCTGTTGCCGGTGCTACACGTGTTATGACCATGGATTTACACGCGGATCAGATCCAGGGATTTTTTGATATACCGGTTGATCATTTGTATGCGTCTTCTATTTTTTTACCTTACGTACAAGGGTTAAACTTACCTCACTTAACTATTGCAGCGCCCGATATGGGAGGCAGCAAACGGGCCAACGCCTATGCCAAACACTTAAAAGCGGAAATTGTTATTTGCTATAAGCAACGTACCAAAGCAAATGTGGTCGATCACATGACAGCCATCGGTGATATTGAAGGGAGAAATATTGTATTAGTGGATGACCTTGTAGATACGGGCGGAACCTTATGTAAAGCAGCCGATATGATGATGGAACGCGGCGCGTTAAGTGTAAGAGCAGTATGTACACATGCCGTGTTATCGGGCAAGGCTTACGAAAATATTGAAAATTCGAAATTAACCGAGTTAATTGTAACAGATACCATTCCTCTAAAACAGGAAAGTAATAAAATAAAAGTGATCAGCGTGGCCGAATTATTTGCTAAGGTAATCCATAGTGTGCAAAACTATGAATCTATCAGCAGTAATTTTATTATGTAATTAAATCCGCCCCAAATAAATAAACTAACCGATGAAATTAAGATGAGCGGACATTTTAAAATCGTCACAAAAACAAACAGATGAAATCAGTAACATTGAGCGGTTCGTTGCGTGCGAACGTAGGAAAAGTAAACGCTAAAGAAATCAGGGAAAAAGGAAATGTACCTTGTGTAATTTATGGCGGAAAAGAGCAAATTCACTTTGAAGCGGATATCCGTGCTTTCAAACCGGTGATCTTTACTCCAAATGCACACATTGTAGAAATTAACTTAGACGGTAAAGTTTACAAAACTGTTTTGCAGGAAGCGCAATACCACAAAATAAACGATAAATTAATTCACGCCGATTTTTTAGAAGTTATGGACGGAAAGCCTGTAACAATCAGCATTCCGGTTGTATTAAACGGCCAGTCTGAAGGGGTTAAAAAAGGCGGGAAATTAGTACTGAAATTACGTAAGTTAAAAGCTCGCGGTTTAGCAAATGAATTACCGGACAGTATTGATGTGAATATTGATAAATTGGACATTGGCGACAGCATTTCTGTTGGTGATATCGATATTAAAGGCGTTACATTATTAAACGCTAAAAATGTATCGGTAGTTGCTGTGCAAACCACACGCGCTGTAGCAGCTGAAACAAATGCAGCTCCGGCTAAAAAATAACTTTCAGGAATAAATCATAAAAAAACTCCTTCAGTAATGAAGGAGTTTTTTGCTTTAAAGCAGTTGGGAGATTAACCTAATTTAAAATAAACTTAGCTTGCAGGTCGTGCTCCGTTTTAATTAAGTGAGTAAATAGTTTAATTTTTGCTTTCAATAAATTTTCTTTTCCGGCTAATGTATCCGCTTTTATAAGCTCATATTTTTCTAAAGAGGAAAGATCGAGCAAACGGGCAATGCTGTAAACATTAGCATTATCAAAAGCCTCTTCGTGTAAAGCATTATGCTGTGAAACCCACATATAATCTTTTGTAAGCTGCTGAAGGTAAGAGGAAGCTTTAGCGTTAAAATCCTGTTCATGATTAATAATGCCGGCACCATAGAGCTTAGGGCTTAATACCGAAGAAAATTCTATAAGGTTAAATACTTTAACGCCTTCTATCATAATATCCATTTCACCGTTATCAAAGGTTTTAATAATATGATTGATCTTTACTTCGATGCCGTAGTTGCCGACTGATTTTTGGTGAACAAAGGGGATCCCGAAATGCGCTTCATTTAAAAGACAATCGGATACCAGCTGTTTATAGCGTTCCTCATAAATGTGAAGTGTTTTAGTTTCGCCCGGTAATAATACCATATTGAGCGGAAACATGGGTATAGTGAGTTGTTGTTGCGTTGCCATTGTCAAATTAATTTTAATGGGTTTCTTTTTTAACTCAGGGATGCTTCCTCAAAGTTACAAATAACGTTCCTAAAATATAATGCCAATTGATTGAAACTACTCACTCACTTAGTGAATATGTCTGCTCAACCAAACAACCGGTTTTATTTCGAAAAAAAACATAAACGGTAATTATTACCCCGGTTTTTTGATGTATTTTTAATGTTGTTTTAAAGTTATATTCATGAAAAAATATATTATTATTCTTTGTTTGTGTGTGGGAGCGGCCTTTACCTTCAGTTTTTCACAGGATTATTTTGAGGTTTCTAAAAACCTTGATATTTTTAATACCTTATACCGCGAGCTCAATATTGCCTATGTGGACGAGACTAAACCCGGGCAATTAATGAAAACCGGTATTGAAGCCATGCTTGCTTCTTTAGATCCTTATACAAATTATTATACCGAAAACGACATTGAAGATTACCGTTATATGACCACCGGCGAATACGGAGGTATTGGCGCATTGATACAGGACGTAAATAATAAGATCACCATTACGGAACCTTATGAAAATTTTGCTGCTTATAAAGCCGGGCTCCGCGCTGGCGATGAGATCATTGAAGTAAACGGCGTAGATGTTTCTAAAAAGAAAACCGAAGAAATTACCACTATGCTGAAAGGCCAGGCCGGAAGCCCTATTAAATTAAAAATTGTACACCTGGGGCAAACCACTGCTGTGGATATTAGTTTAATGAGGGAAGAAATTAAAATAAAAGCAGTGCCTTATTACAGTATGCTTAACAGCGAAGTAGGGTACATTAAACTGACGAGTTTTACCGATAATTGTTCGGCGGAAGTAAAAGACGCCTTTTTAAAATTGAAAGAAAAAAATTGCAAGTCGCTTATTTTTGACCTGAGAGGCAACCCGGGCGGGCTTTTACAGGAGGCAGTAAACATCGTGAACATATTTGTGAATAAAGGAAATGAAGTGGTGTTTACAAAAGGAAAAGTAAAAGATTGGGACAAGCAATACCTTTCCGTAAACAATGCTATTGATACCCAAATGCCCCTGGTGGTTTTGGTAGATAATAATTCAGCATCCGCTTCTGAAATTGTATCGGGTGCTTTACAGGACCTTGATAGGGCAGTAATTATTGGCCAGCGATCATACGGGAAAGGGTTGGTACAACAAACGCGCGACCTTACCTATAACACTAAATTGAAAGTAACCGTTGCTAAATATTATATACCAAGCGGCCGTTGTATTCAGGCGTTAGATTATACTCATAAAGATGAAGAAGGACGAGTAGAGCATGTGCCTGATTCTTTAATAACCGCTTTTAAAACCAAGAACGGACGTATCGTATATGACGGCGCCGGGATTTTACCGGATCAAAAAACGGAAGACGTAAAATACAGTAATGTATTAGTGGCGCTTTTAAACAAAAATCATATTTTTAATTATGTAAATCAATACCTCTTAAAACACCCGCAGTTACAGGCAAAAGCAGCAGACTTTGTATTACCTGATGCAGATTACAATGAATTTGTAGCTTACATGAAAGACAAAGATTACAAATACGTCACACAAAGTGATTTTGCTTTGGATCAATTAAAGGATGATGCAACCAAAGAAAAATATTATGAAAGCATTAAACCCGAATACGAAGCGTTACTTAATAAAATGAGTGCGAATAAAAAAGATGACCTGATGCGTTTTAAACCGGAGATCAAAGAGTTTATTGAAGAAGAAGTGGCATCCCGTTTTGAGTTCCAAAAAGGAAGGATCGAAACAGCTTTAAAATATGATACAGATGTAACAGAGGCGAAAAAATTATTGGCCGATCCCAAAAAGATGACATCGATTCTTACTACGATCGAAAAGCCTCTTAAACCCTTTAATGCCAATAAACGATTCTGATTTTTTTATTTGAAGATTTGATAAAATAAGTTACTTTTGATGAAATAATTTAAAATACAGTATTATGGGAAAAGGTGACCAAAAATCAAGACGCGGAAAAATTCAAGTAGGTTCATTTGGAAACCTTCGTCCGCGTAACAAAGCAAAATCAACAACTGCACCGGAAAAAGTAACTGAAGGCGCAGCAACTGAAAAGAAAGCAGCTCCAAAAAAAGCCGCCGCTAAAAAAGCAGCAAAATAATTAGAAGAACCGCTTTAACAGCGGTTTTTTTATTTCATATAATTTTGGAGTGTGCAATTCCAAAATCCAAATAAATAGTAACTTTGCACGTGAATTATTTTCAACCCGATAAATTAAAAATTGGCGTGCTTGGAGGCGGACAACTGGG
>JBBRHI010000089.1:0-9030 GCA_038222995.1 Bacteroidia bacterium
AGAATTTGAATTCAAGAATATTGTGTGCGACTATTAACCTTTTCTCAGCGAACACCTAAACTATATTTACAGCTAACACCAATTATAAAGACGACAGTAAAAATATTTATTCTACTTTTTTTCGCATCCTGTGCTGACAAAAAAACCGTACCAAGACATTCGGACATATTTCGATTCACTGACAAAATAACTGGGGACACATCGAAATTTTATGGTTACAGAGACATCGATACCGCACTATACTTCGCGGCAAAAGACAATAAAAATGTACTAGTAATTTTTTCTGGGTGGTCTTGCATGGACACGCCAGACAAAGAGTGGAAAACTTTATCTTTATACAGCGACTTTAATGATTTGTATGACAACTTTGTCATTGCTTGGTTACCTGTTGACGACACAAAACCACTAAAGGACACTTTAATGTTTCCGTTTTGTAGATGGCAGATTACAACAGTTGGTTTATATAATGGTTATAGACAAAGAGAATTTACAAATACGTATACACAACCGACCTTTTGTTTTATTGACAAAAATAGTAAGCCATATGGACAAATAATTGGTTACACTAATGACAAAGAAGAAGTGGAAACATTTATTAAAAGTGGGTTTACAAAATAACTGGTGGTAACAGCACCTCCTATGTAAAGCAGCAAATTTTTCAACAAGATCTAGAAGCAACGCTACACCTCTTGAAAATAGAGGGAAATTGTGGCATAACAATGCGGGAAATGTTGTATCATGCAAAACACCATGGTGAACACCACGATGAATCAGCTAAGGAAAATTTAAAGAACAAGCTCTATAACGCTTTTTGTTCAACCGCCCTATTATAAAGCACATTCACAACCAGGTAAATTTTTTTTGCCGGATCCAGGTCGGTAGTAAACATTAATTCTGCTTCCCTGATCTCATGAAAGTCAAAAATATCTTTACAGATTTTTTTACCTTGTTCCAAGGAGCTCACCTTAAATTTAAAGAAACCGGTTTCTTCATGCCCGGCATCCGCATCAAGTAATTCACGGTATACTTTAGGATCATTTACCAAACTTATTTGCCAATGAGGTTTAATAGCTTGCGCACTTCTTCTGCCCGTAAGCTTCAACACCTGTTTGCGTCGCTCAGCTTCCTGTATGGTGTGTATAATATCTTCGGCATCCATAAAATCACTTTATGTTGTAAATATAACTAAAAAAGAGAGCAAGTAGATGCTATGATTTGTAGCAATTCGGTGTAGGTGTTTTAAGTAGGTGTGCAGTGGTTAGGCCTCACATAAAACCTATGAAGGGTAAAACAACCCAACACTACGGAGCACCGAAATACATTTTTGATAATGCAAAAGTATTACGAAAAAGAAGCACTTCTGCCGAAGATTTGTTATGGCAGATCATTCGTAACAGGAAGGTAACGGGACTTAAGTTTAGAAGGCAACACCCCTTGAATTATTTTATTGCTGATTTTTATTGCCATGAAGCATTGTTAGTGATTGAGCTTGATGGCAGCATTCATGAATTAAAACACATTAAAGAAAAAGATAAACGGCGTGAAGCTATTATTACCGACCCGGGCATTACCGTTTTACGTTTCACAAACGAAGACGTGTTTTCGGAAGTTGATAAGGTGATAAAAACAATAGAACGTTTTTTCCTAAATAAACAGTTGTAGCCAACACGCCCTACACCGCTTTCATCAATTCATTCCACACGGTATCTTTTGTGTGCGGCTTACAAACTACCGTGAGCGTTTCAAGCTTAATGGGGTGAACAAACTCCGCTTTATACGAATGTAAATGAATAGACCCATCAGGGTTTGAGCGGTCGAAACCATATTTCAGATCGCCTTTAATAGGGCAACCGATCGCCGAAAGCTGTGCGCGAATTTGATGATGCCTGCCCGTAAATAAATTAATTTCCAGTAAATGATAATTGGCAATGGAAGCCAGTAACGTATATTCCAGTTCCGCTTTTAAAGAGCCCGGCTTTTCTGTATCGTATGCTTTTGATTTATTGGCCTGCTCGTTCTTAATTAAATAATGTGTTAAGCGTTGTGTTATGTGAGGCGGTTTATTTTTTACAACAGCCCAATAGGTTTTTTGAATGGTCTTGTCCCTGAAAATTTCATTCATCCGCGACAGTGCCTTGCTTGTCTTCGCAAAAATAACGATGCCCGATACCGGCCTGTCGAGCCGGTGGCACACGCCGCAAAACACATTGCCGGGCTTGTTGTCGCGCTGCTTAATGTAATTCTTTACTTTTTCCGATAAAGGCATATCTCCCGTTTTATCGCCCTGCACAATTTCAGACGATCGCTTATTAATGATGATCAGGTGATTATCTTCATAAAGAATTTGTGCTGCTTCAATTAACTCTTCGGGTTCAAACATAGTACATTAATTAAAGATCAATTTAAATTCTAAACGACGGTTCACGGCATGTTCATCGTCGCTGCAAAGAATGGAATTGCCGCAGTTGTTGATCAGCTTCGTTTCTCCGTAGCCTTTTGCAATAATACGGTCGGCATCAATACCGCTCGAAATAATATAATTTTTTGCCGCATCGGCACGCTGCTCGCTTAACTTTAAATTATAAGCATCGCTGCCCTTACTGTCGCTGTGGGCACCCAACTCCACATTAAAGGCTTTGTTAAGCTGCATGGCTAAAATAATTTTATCGAGCGTTTGTTTTGATTGCGGCAAGAGGTCGGCCTTATCAAATTCAAATAAAATGTTTTCAATAATAACCGCTATCGGCTTAGTGCTTCCCTTTTTGCGATTGATCACCGCCAGCCAGGGGTCGTCCACATACATTTCGGTAAGCCTGCTTTGTTCCGTTGCCAAGGGCCTGTAGTTAAATTTAGTGCCTTTAACGGTCGATACTATTTTAATAAGGTTCTGCGAATTATCAAACACCAATATATTATTAAAGGTTTCTAAAACATTTTTTTCGTTATTGGCCGAAATCATAATTTGCCTGTTATACGGCATATAATTAAATGTAAAATCACCGTCCTTATTAGTAACCGCCGAATCGATCGTTGCAAATTTATCGTTAAGCAATAATACTTTAAAATTGTCAAGCGGGTTATTTTTATTGTCACCGTACACACGCCCTTTTACATTCATTTTCAATTCCGAATCGTCGAGCAACAGGTCGTTGAACTCAACACCTGATGCAGCGGTGAACTTATAGTTATAGCGGGCGCCGCTTAATGAGTCAATGTATTTTACATATTTATCCTTAACGGTGTAAAGCTCTAATTTAGATTTAGTGCCGTATTCGGCAGTATCAAAAGCTACGGTATAACTTTGCCCGGGAACGATTTTGGTAAACAAAAAATTACCGAATACATCGGTGGTTACTTTTTGCTGTTGATTGTTTTTACCGTTCAACAAATACACTTCTTTACCTGAAGCAATTTTTTTAGAACCTCCCGAATTCAGGATCAGCTTTCCTCCAATGTTATACTTATACTCTTTATCAATAAGCTTGGTCACAAGGCCGTTTTTATCTGAGGCCTTAAACACATAGCCCTGTGCTGCATCTAGGGTTGTATAGTCAATAAGCTCGTGTAAATTATTTTCAAGTTTTATTTTTTCTTTATTGGGATTATCGGAAGGCAAAAGCTGAACCGTTACACCGTTGGCAAGCTCAGGGTCAACGCCTGCAAAAACAAATATCCCGTGGTTCGATGTTTGCGAACTTGAAATTTTACCGCCGTTCTTGTTAAGCAGCAGCACTGTTTTATTTTTTAAGGGCGTTTGCTTATCGTTTTCAAGGCTCAGCTTACCTACCAGCTGAACATATTCTTTAATATGCACGGGCTTTGCCGTAAAATAATCGGCCGGATCTGCCGTTTGCGCCTTTACCACGTTACGTAAAAAAGCATTCATGTAAACGGTATCATCTACAAATTTTGTTTTTCCGTCGAATACAATTTGGTGAATAGGGTTTTTAAACTGCGCGGTATCAAACGATTCCGGGTCTTTCGCAAAAAAAGGCACATCGAGCTCGTAGGTTGTTTTTAAAGTATGCTTATTAGCCGGAATATCGGCAAACACGCGTATGTAGGTTGTTTGCGTGCGCGCGTTCTTAAAACAAATATCATATACTGCGCCGTATTTTAAACTAAGCTTAAACGTATTTGCTTTCCCGGTTTCCGTGTCAGAAATAACAGTGGTACCGGCAGTAACCTTTACCCGGGTAAAAAACAATTCTTTTTCATTAAAAAAATTGTGGCCTATAAACTGCAAAGCACCGGCATCTTCCTGTGCATACAAAATGCTTCCAAATAACAGGGCCGTAAAAAATAAGACGCTCTTATACTTTATCATACTTGGATTTTTTTAACAGCCTTTATGACGGTGTCGCAACAAGCGGCCGGCGTTTCGGGGGTATATTCAGAGATAGAAATAGGTAATACAAGGCTTGATGCTTTTTGCCTGATCAAATAATAGTTATCCAGTGATTTTTCGAGCCCGGTAAGGTATTCAGGCTTTAACCCTTTTTCAATAATCCTTCCGCGCTTTTGTATGTTTTTTAATAAGAGGTCGGGCGTGGTATGTAAATACACGATCAGGTCGGGTGAAGGCACCGTTTGCTGCATCGCCTTAAAATGTTTTTTATAAAACAGGAAATCCTTTTTAGATAAATTAGCTTTGGCAAAGCAGATGCTTTTATCAAAATGGAAATCGCCCACGGTAACTTTTTGTCTTGCTTTGGAAGCGAAATAACTCGCCAGCTGTTTTTGGCGGTCAATTAAAAATGAATATTCGGTAGGGAAGGCAAACGTATCGGGATCGTTATAGAACAGGGGCAATAAGGTGTTTTCCTCGAAACGCTCGGCTAAATAAAACGCTTTTAACCGCTTGGCCAAAGCCATAGCCAGGGTGGTTTTACCTACTCCTATATTCCCTTCAATACAAATATACATGGCTTATCATTTACCGTACAGTTTTACGGAAGATGCATCTTTACATTCCTCCAACAAATTAAAGATAGTTTTATTTAATACAGGGTGCAAAAATTTTGAGGCGATTTCATTTAAAGGGATCAATACAAATTTACGCAGGTGCAACCTTGGGTGCGGCACAATTAAGTGATCTTGAGTGATGATGTCTTTATTAAAAAACAGGATATCAATATCGATGGTACGGGGTTCGTAGGTTTGCCAAAGGTCACGGGTTCTTCCCAGTTCTTTTTCTATAGTCAGTAAAAGGGTAATGAGCTCGCCGGCACTCAGCTTGGTTTCAACAGCTATGCAGCAATTTAAATAGGCCTGTTGCCCGGTTACGCCCCAGGCTTCTGTTTCATAAAAAGAAGAAGCAAGGATAGTTGCCCCCGCAAGTTCATTAATTTTAGTTACAGCCAACCTCATAGAGGCTTCCCTATCCCCAATATTACCGCCCAAACATAAATAAGCTGTGTTCATACAATTATGGGTAAAAATAACAGAAAGAACCTTATTTTTAGCGGGAATAAACAATAATTATAAACCGCCTGTTTACTTTACTATTTTACAAAATTCTTAATTATGGACTTATCCAAAGACGAAAACACCGGCCATGCTGATTACCGTGACCGGAACATGCAAGTTCCTCAAAACGTAAAGCGGATCCCGAAATATTCGGGCGCTAAATTATTTTTCGGGGCTTTTTTCGGCTCCTGTTTCGGCATCCTGGTAACAGGGGTAGTGATCACACTTATTATTGTTTTCTCTATTATCGGCTCTTTTAAAGAAGCCATGAAAATGGGAGAAGATAAAACCTTTGTGGTTAAAAGCAATGCTGTTTTAAGAATAAATTTAAACGGCGACATAAATGACCGCGGTGCTAAAAACCCTTTCGGTGATTTTGACTTGGGGCCTTTTATGCCTAAGGGGCACATAGGGTTAAACGATATTTTGGCCGAACTGAAACATGCCAAAGAAGATAAAAATATTAAAGGGATTTATTTGGAGATCTCGGAACCGGCAGCGGGCTTTGCCACCTTAGAGGAAATACGAAACGCGCTGTTAGATTTTAAAACCTCTAAAAAGTTTATTTATGCTTACGCCGAAGGCTATTCTCAAAAAGCCTATTACGTAGCAAGCGTTTCCGATAAAGTATATTTAAACCCGCAGGGCGGTATGGAAGTGAAAGGCTTAAGCTCACAAATTATGTTTTATAAAAACATGCTCGAAAAACTGGATGTAGAGGTACAGATATTCCGCCACGGGAAATTTAAAAGTGCCATTGAACCCTTTATGCTTGATAAAATGAGCGATGCCAACCGTGCGCAGGTGGAAACCTATTTAGGTTCTATCTGGGACCAAATGGTAGCAGGCATTAGTAAGCAAAGAGGCATAACGGTTACCGATATTAATAACATGGCAAATACTTTAGCCGTAAAAAGTGCCGATGACGCCGTAAAACTAAAACTGATTGATGAATTAAAGTATGAAGACGAAGTGTTTTCAACTCTTAAAAAAACGATCGGCATCGATGAAAAAGAAAAGATCAGCTTTGTATCGCTTAATGAGTATGCGGATACACCGGGCAAACGCGTGAACTCCAAAAATAAGATCGCCGTTATTTACGCTGTGGGAGAAATAGAAAGCGGCGACGGAAACGATAATTCTATAGGCAGTGCAAACCTTGTAAAAGCCATAAGAGAGGCGCGCCTCGACGATAACATTAAAGCCATTGTATTACGCGTGAACTCCCCGGGAGGCAGCGCCTTGGCGAGTGATGTGATTTGGAGAGAAACGCTATTGGCCAAGCAAGCCAAACCCCTTATTGTAAGTATGGGCGATGTTGCGGCAAGCGGCGGCTATTACATCAGCTGTGCAGCCGATCGTATTTTTGCACAACCTAATACCATTACCGGTTCCATAGGTGTGTTCGGCTTAGTGCCTAATGCCCAAAAAGCCTTGTCTTCAAAATTGGGAATTACCATTGATACCGTTAACACGAACAAACACAGTGATGTAGGTACCATCTTACGCGGCGCTACCAAAGACGAGCACGACTATATACAACAGGGAGTTGAACATATTTACGATGTGTTTATTACTAAGGTGGGAGAAGGCCGGCACATGCCTAAAAGTAATGTAGACAGTGTAGGACAAGGCCGTGTATGGAGCGGAACCGACGCTTTAAAAATTAACCTGGTGGATGAGATCGGCGGTATGAATGATGCTATTGCTTACGCGGCTAAGGCTGCTAAATTAAAAGAGTATAAAACGGTTGATCTTCCAAAACGCAAAGACCCGATACAAGAGCTGCTGGGGACAAGTAAAGACGAAATGGAAACACGCGCCATTAAAACTAAATTGGGAGAACAGTATATTTACCTGCAACAAATTAAACACGTACTAACGCTTAAAGGCGTGCAGGCAAGGCTCCCGTATGAAATGATTATTGAGTAAAGTACAAAAACCGGAACACGGATTTTACGGATTATTAGCATCACTACTGATAAATATAGTTGGTGTTTACTCTGCGTCATGTGTATTCTATTTTACTAATTCATACAATTGTGTAATCCGTTTTCAGATCCGTTCCATCCGCATCATCTGTGTTCTATTTTTATATGAATACATACAGCTTAATTTAATCCGTTTTTGATCCGCCTAATCCGCGTCATCTGTATTCTTTTTATATGAATACATACAGCTTAATTTAATCCGTGTTTAAATTCGCTTAATCCGCGTCATCTGTGTTCTATCCTTTATATTGGCTTACACTTTAAATGACAAACAGCAATGCATACGTATCAGCCTATTTTCCACTCTCCTTTATATAATTCCTGTTAAGAACATGTGAAACATAACGAGTCTCCTAAATTCAAAATTTATTAGATTTGGATATGTTTTTTATTCTATCAAAGATCCTTGCCTTTATTATAGCACCCTACACCTGGCTATTTGCCGGCTTATTATTTCTTCTTAAAAAAGTGTGGCATACCTCTTTTAAAAAATATGTGTTAGCATTAACCGTCTTTATATATGTGTTTTCCAATTCTTTTTTAGTGGATGAGCTTGTAAGGGTATGGGAGTATGAAGACGATAACATTTATTTAAAAGACACCCGGTACGACCTCGCGATTGTGCTGGGCGGAATGGGAAGAATAGATGAACGCCAGCACCGGTTTGACTTTACCTGTTCGGGCGATCGATTGTTTCAAACCCTTGCCCTGTATTATAAAAAAAGGGTTAACAAGCTACTGATCACCGGCGGCTCCGGGAGCATTAATCATCCTAATGACCGTGAAGCTATTTATATTAAAAATTACCTCAAAACCATTTCGGTACCCGACAGTAATATTATCATCGAAAACGATTCGAAGAACACGTATGAAAATGCGATCTTCACAAAGCGGATATTAGACAGCCTTCATTTTAAAGGCTCCATCCTATTAGTAACTTCGTCTTTCCACATGCGCCGCTCTATTGCTATATTTAAAAAAGCCGGCTATCAAAACATCACCCCTTATATCACCAATAAATTTACGGGCAAACGAAAATATGAAGTTGATTACTGCCTGCTGCCCAATGCCGAAGCCGTAACTACGTTTAACCTGATCATACACGAAATTGTAGGGTATATGACTTATAAAATAAAAGGCTACCTTTAATTATAAACCAAACCCGCTCTTATAAACCGCAGGCAAAAACTAAAACCATGTTCAGACACATTAAAGATTTTACAGACGCGTTTAAATACGAATCGGAATCAACCCTGAAAGTATTTAAAAATATTTCGAACGAAGCCTTGGCTAATAAAGCACATGCCGATGTTCGCTCCATGCAACGCCTGGTATGGCACATTACTATTACCTTAGGCGAAATGCTTGGTAAAGCAGGGCTTACCATTGATTGCCCCGATGAGCATTCGGAACCCTTAAGCGATATGAACGCGGTGTATAAAATATATGAAACGGCTTCTAAATCGGTATTAAAAGAAGTGGAAAAACACTGGAAAGATGCTGACCTGCCGGATGAATTAGATATGTACGGTGAAAAATGGTCGAAAGGCACTGTCCTTTCTGTTTTAAT
>JBBRHI010000090.1:0-8890 GCA_038222995.1 Bacteroidia bacterium
CCGATTTTTCGTCAAATATTAATTGAACTTCCGCATCAGGGGTAGCCTCTAAATTAAAGTCGAGCGAAAACCCTGAAGTTGAAGCTGCTTTTACGATCTTAGTCGTATCTTTTGTTATAAAACGAATAAATTCATTATTACCGGCCTCCGAAGGCCCGTCTAAAGGAATATAAAAACGGGTACCGCCGGCAGTTTTCATATTAAGCTCCATTTTAATATCGTCGGCAAAACCGTATATACCAACGTTACCGGAGGCAAAGGCTGTTCCGTAAAAATCCCTGTTATTGGCAGAGCTTGTATTAAGCAACATTAGTTTTTTTGTATTAACGTCAAAGTCAATACGGATATCTTTAAAATTATTATGGAAAATATTTCCGTAAACTATCCCCACGTTTCCGAACTTATCTCTCATTTCAATGTTCTCGAAATTAATTTGCTTTGGATAAATATCCACGTCACCGCTGACGGTGTATTGCACATTTAAATAATCAACAAGCATAACACATTTAAAAAACTTTAGCTTAGCGGTTATCTGGGGGTCTGCCGGGGTACCTGTAATTCTGCCGTTACCGTTTAAATAGCCCACCTTAACGGTTAATATGCCTTTAAGATAGGGTTGCAATAAGGATACATCAAACGGTTCGGCTTTAAATGTAATATCGAGGTTGTCCTTTTCTTTTTTCGGGAAATAATACCCTTTAAACTCAACGTTCTTTAAAAGATTACCGTCAAAGTCTTTGGCAAAAGCAGAAAAACCGTTTACGGTCACTACTTCTTTTTGGGGGTCGTATGTGCTTTTTATTTCAGCATTTCCCATGAGCCTGTTATTAAATATAAGGCCGTTAAAATTAAAGTCACTGTCAATGATTCTTTTGCCAAACACACCGTAAATACTGGTGTTACCCGTAAAAGTACCGTCCAAACTCACATCGGAACTTGCGAGCAATCCGTTAAACTGGTTCAATTTAAAATTTTGAATAAAGAGATCGAATTTATCGCTGCTGTCAGCAGACAAACGCCCGTCGAGCGTTATTAACTGGTTTTGATTATAGAACGTAATGGGATCAATCGTTACGTAAAAAGAAGTATCGATCGTAATTTTATCCGGCTTAATTAATTGCCATGTACTGTCTGCTACAACAAATTTTATTTTATTAAAATCAATCTCCGCCAGGTAATTTCCGAAAATAATATTCCCGTTAATATCACCTTCATTACGCGGCAATTTATTGTTATTCCAATCTATATCGAAACTCGACACTTTATCGTTAGCGATAATATTTACGGAAGGATTTTTAAAGGCGAAACTGTCTGAAATATTTATACCGCTTGCTCCGTAATTTATATTGATGCCGTTTATGAGTGAGTTAATATTAATGTTGTTATCCTTAAATTTTAAGCCGGCATACTCTATAAGATCACTGTTTGTTTTAAGGTATAGATAACTGATTGATGCGTCAAAGGATCCGTTAATAGTGGTATTGTTGCTGATCATGAGGTCCTTTAGAAAGAGCTCTTTTACAAGTGTGAAGTTTTTTATTTTTATGCTGATATCCGCTTTATCGCTATAGATGTAGCGCGTATTTGTTTTTACGAATGTGGGAAAATACGAATTAAGGTATTGTTTAAAAGCATCGGGTAATGTGCTGAGTTTATACTTACCGTTCAATTCCGCATTTACAATGTTCGAACTTAATTTTATGGATTTTGAAACGCCTTCCTGGTTAAGCTCGAGGTTAAATGTAGAGAGCTTATATTTCTTAGCACTGTCTGTATAAATAGTGTTATCAAAGTTTACCTGTCCCGATAAATTATCAATATTATCACCGTTCAGGTTTATAAAGATCTGAGAAGAGATGCGCCCCTTTAATTGCGAGGTAGCAAAGTGTGTTTTTTGCAGATCGAAATTATTAATAGTGGATATAAAATCGAACTTAGGTAATTTGTTATTAAAATCAACCGTGCCGTTGAAATCAAAATTAGCACTGCTGTCTTTACTTACCAGTTGCCCTTTAAAGATCTTATTTTTAAAGAGGCCGTCAACTTTAAGATCTTCATACCTGTAATTATTGTAGGAAATAGATTGCACCGTACCGTCGAACTGTGTATCAAGTTCTTCAAGCGTTAAGCCTTTACCTTTTACTTTTGCGTTTAACGATAACGGGCCCGCGAGTTGAGAATTTGAAAACAGTTTCGAGAAATTTAAGTTAGCCGTACTTATGGAACCTGAATATTGAACAGGTTGTGTTTTGGAAGTACTGTTAATTTGTATATCTGTTTTAAGGCTTCCGATATCTGTTTTAAACGTGCCGTAAGTAGCAAAATTATTCATAAAGCCGTCAAACTTCCCTTTGTAGTTAATAATGCCGAGCTTCGCAAGCTCCTTAGGTAATTTTAAATATGTAGGTTTATTAAAAGGCGGTACAGGAAATTTTTCAAGATCGGCTTTAGAGGTCGATAATTTTTCAGCATCAAAGTGGATATAGGATTTATCAATATCGGGTAACCCGGTAATGCTTAAGTCCCCTTTAAATTGCGTATGATCTCTGTACCTCAGGTCGATCCCGGAGCCGTTTAAATCGTTTACATAACCGCGTACTTTCCCGTTCAGATAAATTATTTCATTAAAGTCATTGAGCTCTTCGGCAAAATAAGCAATGTCTTTAAAATTAATATAGGTACTGTCTTTCAGTTTTCCTTTTATATATACTTTATTAATAAAATCAAGGTAATCTCCCCAGGATGAATAGTTAAAAGAGAATTTTCCTTTTACCAAACTGTTGGCAGTAGCCAGATATAAGCTATCACACTGCAATAGTGTAGAGGATGCAATGACTTTAGCAGTCAGATTTTTTAATTGAATACCGCATTGTTCAACCGCACTTAAATGATCGACCTGCCCGAATATACTGTCGCCTCTAAAATCAATATTTGTAATTTTACCGTATACCTTTGAAATGTGGATGTTGTTATAGTTCATGTTACGTACCACCCTATCGGTATCGCGCATAAGCCTGTAAGTAAAATCAACATTTTTAAGTGCTAAAGCGCCGTAAGTAATTTTCCAGGGGGAGGTGGTTGTATCTTTTTTTGTACTCGGGCCGGAATCAAAATAATCAGCCAAAAACTGAAAGTTCCAATCCTCTTCCCCTTTATACTTTACTAATTTTACTTTAACATCATTAAGCGTGGCTTCATCCAGGTCGAGCTTATACTGTTTATAGCTGAACCTTCTCACATTAATAGTAATGCTTTTTCCGCTTACTAAGGTATCATGGTGCTTATCTTCCAAAAAAACATTTTCGAGTGTTATATATCTTACAAATGTAAATTTAAGCCTGCCTATTTCTACGCGCGTGCCAAGTTCGCTGCTTAAATAAGCTGTAGCTCTTTGTGCAGCCCATGTTTGAAAGGCTTCGGTTTGCAGAGCTAAAAACACCACGCCTGCCGTAAAAGAAAAGAATACTATAAAAAACAAAGCTGTTTTCCCTAATATTCTCGTAATTTTACCAAGCAATTTCATCGACTATAAAAATAATGAATAATACTGAGGATATATTTATTTTAGGGATCGAATCGAGCTGCGATGATACATCGTGCGCGGTCCTGAAAAATAATATTCTTTTGTCTAACGTTACCGCAAATCAAAGCATCCACAAGCAATACGGAGGTGTAATACCTGAACTCGCCGGCCGAGATCATCAAAAAAATATTATCCCGGTGATAGATGCCGCGTTAAAAAATGCTAAAGTAAATACGTCGCAGCTTAATGCCATAGCGGTAACCAGGGGCCCCGGCCTCAGCGGGAGTTTATTAGTAGGTTTATCCGTTGCAAAATCCTTAGCGTTGGCTTTACACATTCCGCTTATTGAAGTGAACCACATGCAGGGGCATATTTTAGCGCATTTTATCCAAGAGCCGGAAAGCGCCCGGCAGTTCGCAGAAGGCAGGCAACTCCCAATTGAGAACAGGGAACTGCACACACCTTTATTCCCTTTTTTGTGTTTAACGGTGAGCGGGGGGCATACCCAGATAGTTAGGATCAGCGCTCATTTAAAATTTGAATTATTGGCAGAAACCGAAGATGATGCCGTTGGCGAAGCGTTTGATAAAGCTGCTAAAATACTTGGATTACCTTACCCGGGAGGCCCTTTGATTGATGCGCATGCTAAAACCGGTGACGCAACAAAGTATAAATTTCCTACTCCGAAATTAAGTACCAATAACTACAGCTTCAGCGGAATAAAAACCGCGTTCTTATATTTTATACAAGAACAAACTGCTAAAGATCCCGATTTTATAAAAGAAAATTTAAACGACATATGCGCCTCTTACCAAGCACATTTAATACAGTATTTATTAAAAAATTTATCGGCGGTTTCTAAAGAAACAGGCATCACGCAAATTGCTATTGCGGGAGGAGTATCCGCTAATACAGGCTTAAGAGAGCAATTACATTTATTAGGCAAAAAAAATAACTGGCAAACATACATTCCTAAATTTGAATATTGCACCGATAATGCCGCTATGATAGGCGTAACAGGCTACTATAAATTTTTAAAGAAAGAATTTTGCGGATTAGATATAGCTCCATTAGCAAGATACACAATTTAAAACGGAAAATAAAGAATAGAAAAAGAATGAAAGTCATTAAGAGTACCTGTTTTAAATAAAATTATTTCAAACTTAAAACGGTTTTAAAACTTTATCTTGTTTAAATAAAAAATCTTTTTTATAAAGGCTGTTTTGGTTTTCGTTTAGTGATGCATAATGGTTTAAAGTCAATTATCAAAATCGTCATACATTTGTTATTTTGACAAGTTTGTTTCACTAAATGTACAATTAAATTACTTTAAATAGTAACAATAGTCTTATTTTTTTATTTCAAATAAACCGGACTTTAAGTGTTAACTAATCTAAATTTACTTTATAAACCCTGCCAACAGGTAAACTTTCGCCGCTGTTTAAAATAACAGTATTTGATTTTGTAGAAGAAATATTTTGTTTTAAAACTAAATACGATTTATGTATGCGAATAAAGCCTAACTGTTTGTATTGATTTTCAAAATCAGTTAAGCGTTGCAGCAACGTATATTTTTTATGATTGGTAATAATTTTAATGTATTCGCCCATCCCTTCAACCCAATTAATATCGGCAATGTTTACTTTATTTATTTTATAATCGGCCTTAAACATAATATAATTTATGTTTAAAGTTTCTTTTTTAATAAACGATTTATATTCTAACGCTTTATTAATGGCTTTATTAAAGCGTTCAATCGTAACGGGTTTTACTAAATAATCAATCACATCTAATTCATAAGCCTTTACTGCTTTTGAAGGGTCGGCAGTAACAAAAATGCACATTGGTTTTGGGCTAAGTTGCTGCAATAAATCTAAGCCATTTAAGTAAGGCATTTGTATATCGGATATTAATAAATCTATTTTTTGTAATGAAAAATAATCTAAGGCGTCGGCTGAGTTATTAAAAGAGTTTAGTAAATGAATTAATGAATTTTGTTTACAATATTCAGTAAGTAATTGTAGTGCCGGTAATTCGTCATCAACACAAATTGTATTCAATTGTATCATAAATTTAAAAGTAAAGTTGTAGTATAATTTTTACTATTGTTGATTATTTTTAATTCGTGGGCATTTGGGTATTGCTCTTCTAATAAATGGTTTAAGCCCTTTAAGCCAAAGCCTTTATATTCAGTTAAATTATGTTGGGCTTGCTTAGCTATTGTATTTGTGATTGTAAAATATAATTGTTTATCATCAATTTTCAAATGTGTCAAAATAGCAGCATTTGTTTCAACACCGATAGCGGAGTGTTTAATGGCATTTTCAACCAAAGTAAAAATTATCATCGATGGAATTTCAATCGTTTCTATTTCATTTTCTAAAGGAAATTTTAAATCTATGTTTAGGCGTTCGCTATACTTTAATTGATGTAAGCCAATTAACGAGTAAATGGTGTCTATTTCTTTTTGAAGGGGAATTTTATTTTTATCAATATCGTAAATAGTATATTGCAATAACTGACTCAATTGCAGAATAGCTCCTGCCGTTTTACTATTTTCGGCATAACTTATTGAATAAATATTGTTAAGTGTGTTCAATAAAAAATGAGGGTTTATTTTTGATTTTAAAACATTTAAATCGGCTTCTTTTTTTTCGAGTTTCACACTCACTAATTTTTTATCCAACTTCAACGTTTCGTTTGATATAGAGAGCATGGAGGCTACAAACGCTACCAAGGATTGAGATATAATAACCATAATTAAAAAAATATAAACCTTATTACTAAAGGGCGATAATGGATAGATGAGTTTTGGCTCAAAAATAAGGCGAATACTGCACGATAGTATTAATAACAAAATAGTGAAAACATAAAATTTTAAATATAATTTTTGAAATAGATAATTAGATGCTAATTTTTTATAACATAAATAATAAACAATTACGTTTAACGATACAACAAAAAACAACCGTTTTAAGACTAAATTAATTGGTAAAAATTGGATGTTTAATAAAATATTTACACCTATATATATTATCCAAAATAATATATGTTGTAAATTAATAAGTATTATTTTTTTTGTATTCATTTTTAATATCGAACAAAAATAACTGTTTTTATTGGTGTTATAACCTACAAATCCGGCAGTTGGTTGAGTATTTTGGTAGTTGGTTGAGTATTTTTTTTTACAATTAAATGATTGCAGACATTTGATTAAAATTAAGTACAATGGAAAATAAAGTTTTAATAATTGGTTTTTTAATCGTGTTTTTACGCTATGTTTTAATTGCAGGAACAGCTTATTTTATTTTTTACAGTTTAAAACGTAATGTTTGGCTTAGTAAAAAAATACAACCGCTGTTTCCTAAAAATGAGCAATTAAAACGCGAAATTTTTTATTCATTTATATCTATCCTATTATTTTTTGGCTTTTTTATTATTATAAATATAGCAAGTAAATATGGCTATACGCTAATATACAGAGATCTATCACAATACGGTTGGGTATATTTTATAATAAGTATTCCTTTATTATTTTTCTGGCACGATACCTACTTTTATTTCACCCACCGTTTACTGCATACAAAAGCATTTTTAAAATTTCATAAAATACATCACCTGTCTCATAATACAACACCACTTACCTCTTTCTCATTTCATCCGGTGGAAGCTATAGTACAAGCAGGTTTGGTAGTAATTGTGTTTATTGTTCCTGTTCATATCATATCTTTTTCAATACTTATGTTTGGGCAAATGATTTTTAATGTTATCGGGCATTTAGGTTATGAATTAATACCGCAAAAGTTTCATAATTCGTTTTTTGGTAAATTATTTAATACCGGCACGCATCATAATATGCACCATCGTTTTACTAATTCTAACTATGGCTTATACTTTAATATTTGGGATACTGTGTTTAAAACCAATCATACTAAATATGAAGAGCATTACCAACAGTCAGCAAAAAAAATGTATACTAAATAAAATAAATGTTTAACAATTAAAACAAATAATTATGAAATCAATTAAAATCACCATCCTCGCTTTAAGCCTAATATTAGGTTTGGTACAATGTAAAAAGAAAACGACCGACCCAACTCCGGAACCTGCAGCTGAAGTTGTAGTAACAGATGATGATGCTGCAGACATTGTTGCTTCTTCAACCGGTAGCGGCTCTTATGGTTCATCGTCAAGCGCATCCGATGCTTCACAAAAAACTTATATGGCATCTAACTATCCAACACCCTGTTTATATTCTTTAGATACTACGTATTCAAAAATAAATCCAATCAATACCTTAGGTATAACTTACAATTATAATTTACATTACAAATATCAAATGTACTGCAGTAGTAACGTGTTAACAAGTATGGTATTTCAATTATCTACCTCCGGTAATTTAGAATTACCTCGCCTCACAGCTTCAACAAGCTCAACAGGTACATTAACACTTACCGGTTTATTACCTAGTGCAACATCCTATACAGCCAACGGTAGTTATATAAGAAACGGAAGCGCAACCTCCAAGGTTAGAAATAAAACCGGATATACGTATCAGCTCAACTTTAACTTAAGTAATTTATCAATTAATAAAACTAGTTATTTAATACAAAGTGGTTCGGGTACTGTAACAATTACCGCAACTACATCAACAGGTAAAGTATATAATTTTACCGGCAACTTAACTTATTTAACGACAACCACAGCTTCATTGGTTATAAACGGTAAAACATATGTGATTAATATTCCTAATAGTGAAATCATGTAAATCATCCTCAATGCAAAGAAAGATTTCTATTAGCAATAGAAATTTTTCTTTCTTGCAAAAAAATAAAAACATGAAAACAATTATACTAAAATTAATAATTACAATTGTACTTTTTAGTAAACTCGTGTTGGCAAAATATGCCTGTGATGGATTAAGATACAGAACAAAATTTTTTACAACTGTTGATACCATTTAAACAATTCAATTTGGTCAAAATACAACACCGAGAGGTACCCTGCAAAATTTATATATGGATATATACAAACCACAAGGAGATACTTTTTCGAAAATTAATTATTAATTAAACTAAATTACTATGAAAAAAATTACACTTTTTATATTTGTTTTATTTTTTAATTTTATTTCTCAAATTAATGCTCAAATTACATATAGTTATCCTATTGCACCTATTAATGTAATTTATGACGGCAATTTAATTGAAGCTGATTACTGGGACTCGTTACCCAAGATACTCTCTGCCGGTGTGGGATTTTGTGACATTATAGCTGTTGATACTACTGTGCTTACCCAAAGTAAAGTATTGCAAGCCGGTGGTGCTTGGCTCTCGGATGTTACTTGTAGTAACGATCCGACTGTAC
>JBBRHI010000091.1:0-8756 GCA_038222995.1 Bacteroidia bacterium
ATTAGACTACGATATGAGTGCCAATGTGGGCGGCTGGCAATGGGCAGCGGGGAGCGGGTGTGACGCGGCACCTTATTTCAGAGTGTTTAACCCTACGGAACAACAAAAAAAGTTTGATGCTGAGTTTACGTATATTAAAAAATGGATCCCCGAATTTGGAACCGGTGGTTACCCGAAACCGATGGTAGATCATGCTTCCGCACGATTAAGGGTTTTAAAAGTATACAAAGAAGCCTTAACAGGCGTTACACAAACATCCTTATTTTAGCTTTTGGCTTTATGTTCATTAAAGTTAATTGCAATGGTATGTAAGTTTTCACTGTAATTATATGAAATACTAAAGCCGTAATAGTCTGTAATTTTTTTCACGATGGACAGGCCGAGGCCTAATGATTGAGTCGGCATTCCGGTGTAAAATCTATCGAAATAAAGATTGGTTGGCATTTCTGAAACACTTCCTGTATTAGCAATAATTAATTGCCCGTTATGTAAGGTAACATATATCCGACCTTCTTGTATATTATGCTGAATAGCATTCTTTAATATATTGTCAATTACTATTTCCGATAAAGAAATATCCATTAAAACGGTTACATCCTCTATATACTCTTCTGCTAACGTTAATTTTTTATTGTCGATAAAATCTACAAAATATTGTATGCGCTGTTTTACTAATTCTTTAATACTTATTTCACTCAAAGCATTGTATTGCTTATTGTCAATTTTAGATAACAGGGTTAATCCTTTGCTTATATTAAAAAGCTTATTTACAGCTTTAGCCGCGTCTGTTAATAATAAAGCTTGCTCCCGGGTAAGGTCCTTATCTTGTATACAACGTTCTATTTTAGAATTTATAACTGCTAACGGTGTTTGTATTTCATGCGTCATGTTTTCCGTAAATTCTTTCATAGACGTATAGTCGGAAATCATCTGTTCCGACATTTTACTTACTTCCAAGCCCAATACACCAAATTCTACTGTACTCGTTTTCGGAGGAATAATTTTTTTCAGTTTTTGGACAGAAAACTCCTTAACATCCTCAATTAAACGATACACCGGGGAAAATAATTTATAATAAACAAACACATTTATAATAACCAATATGCCGGCCATAAATAAACCGGAAAGAAATGTGATGGCAGACATACTACCGGAAAGTCCTTCGTCTTCATCAATAGTTTTTAAAATTGACACCCTATAAACACTTTGGTTTTGAACGACATCAAAAACTATTTTTTTTGATGTAAAATGTTCTTCTTCGCCCGGCTCATTCATTTCAACGTCTTCCAAAACAGGAACAGTGAATTGAACTGCGGGAACAGAAACTATTTTAAGAACATCGCCGATATTATGACTAAAGTATTTTATATCTACACCTTTTTCAATTTGCTTAACCATAAAGTACCTTTCGAGATACAGATGTTCCACGGCCTCCTTTTCAATATTGCTTTTTAAAAACGTATAAAGTGAGAGCTCTCCTATAAAAAGAATGAGTACAGATATAACTGTATTGATCAAAATATTTTTATAGACAAGTTTCATTACCTAATTAGATTTGGTTAAGCGTCAAATTTATATCCTATGCCATAAACAGATTGTATATAATCACGACAACCGGAAGCCAAAAGTTTTTTACGTAAATTTTTAACATGCGTGTAAATGATTTCGTTTGATACATCCATATTTGAATGGTTATTCCATACACTGTAGCTAATTGCATCTTTAGTAATTACTTTACCCGCATTAGCTATAAAATACACTAATAGCTCATATTCTTTTAAGGTGAGCGTTAAAGCCACCTCATTTACCGTTACTGATAATTTAGGGACATCAATTCTTATTTCGTTGTAATCAATTGTATTATCGCCTTTGTGTAAATTACGCCGTATTAAGGCTTTTACCCTCGCGTTTAATTCTGATAAATGAAACGGCTTAATTAAAAAATCGTCTGCTCCCGCATCAAGCGCACTAACCCTTAACTCTAATTCATCATTAGCGGAAAGGACTATAATGCCTGAAGGGATTTTTTTCTTTTTAATATGGTGGATCAAATTAATCCCATTCCCATCCGGTAACTTTAAATCCAGCAAAACAATCGTAAAATCTATTTCGTCAAGTAACTCTAACGACCGGCTGTATAAATGTGCGGTATAGCAATTAAAGTCCGATAAATAATCGGAAATTTCTTTAGCTAAATTTACTTCATCCTCAACAACAAGAATATTCATAAATGCAATAAACGATTAGGCGGTTTTTTGATATGCATAACAAAGATATTCAAATTTTAGAGTTTCAGATATTTTATAACCTCCGGAATAATTACAAAAAGTCTCTATTTATAAGGGGTTTAAATAATTATTCAGAATGCCTTCAGTATTTATGTTTAATTTTGCGGAATCATTTAAACATTCTTAATTAATACTATCTATCCCGTATGAAACATTTATTGTTCATAATTGTAACTGTCTTTTTATTTATTTCATGCAAACATAAAACTCCTTTTAATGACTTAAGCGAAGTAAGTTATGTGAGAGACATTTCGCCCATTATTAGTTCTAATTGTGCTTTTAGCGGTTGCCATGGGGCAAAAGAGTATCGTCAATACAGTTTAATTACCTATGAGGGTTTAATGGAAGGCGGTATAGAAGCCGGTTCACCCGAAAACAGTAAGGTATACACCAGTTTAAAAAGCTTTAACAAAGAAACTATTATGCCGAGAAAGCCATATGATGCATTAACTGAAACTCAAATTCAATTAATATACGTTTGGATAGGACAAGGCGCAAAAAACAATTGATCATGAAAAAAATTCTGTCTCTATTTAGTTTGATAACCATAGTATGCTTACTAAACAGTTGTTACTATGATAACTTTAAGGAACTGCACCCGGAAAGTGCTCTGCCTACAGCGGTTTCTGTATGTGATACATCCGGCACCATAAGCTATTCCCTGCAAATAGTACCGATACTAACTAACGCCTGTACACAAAGCTGCCATAACGGAACCGGCCCGGGTCATGATATGACACACTATGCCGATGTAGATTTAGACGCCGTGTCAGGAAAATTATACAGCAGCGTTGTGCAAGACGGTAACGCACAGTTCATGCCTCAAAACGGGGCAAAGTTATCTGAGTGCGATATCACAAAAATTAAAAACTGGGTAAATGCAGGGGCTCCAAATAATTAACAGAAAATTTATGAAAAACCGGTTACTATTTCTTTTTATTATATTCTTCGCAGCTAACGTATCGGCACAAAGCCCGGAAGATCTTTTAAACATGGTAAAGGAAAAACCAAAAAAAGAATACGTGACCGCTACTTTTAAAACTACCCGTTTAATAAATTTTCATACAACTGAGGTATTAAGCAGAAGAAGCCTTGACTTTAGGATCTCACACCGCTTTGGTGACTTTAACAGCGGCGCTTACAATGCCTGGGGAATAGATGGTGGGGCCAACATTCGCTTATCATTAGAGTATTCGCATAACGGGCGTTTTATGTTTGGAATCGGCAGAACATCAGGGAAAAAAATTGCAGATGCTTTTGTAAAATACCGTTTATTAAAACAAACTACGGATGGTGGCGGGATGCCTATCAGCATTACATTATTTTCAGGAATTTATCATACATTTTTGCAAAATGTAAACATTAACGGCGAAAACAAATATCAAAACATCCCTGACAGGCTATCGTACTGCAACCAAATAATGATAGGCCGAAAATTTAATTCGCGTTTTTCTTTGCAGCTCACCGGGGCCATGGTGCATGTGAATTTAGTTGACAAGATAACCGATAAAAATGATTGTTTTATTGCAGGGGTTGTAACCCGTTTTAAGTTTACAAAACGCCAGGCAATTACACTCGAATACGGTCATCGCATAAACAAATACAGCAACGATAAATATTACGACAGCTTTGGGATCGGTTACGATCTTGAAACAGGCGGGCACGTATTTCAGCTGCATTTAACAAACTCATTCGGATTAACCGAAGACCAATATTTTATGTATACCAACACCACATGGAATAACTGGGGAATACGTTTAGGATTTAATATTTCACGCGTATTCAGTTTACAAGGAAAACATAAAACGGAATAATATATCCCCCATGAAAAAATCAATCATAATATGCTTACTGGCTTTATCCATAAAAGGATATTCGCAAATTTATATTGGAGACAATTGCAAAATAAGTTTTTTCAGTGAAACAAAACTGGAAAACATTGATGCTGTAAATACCGTTACCAAGCCGGTGTTTAATGCAAAAACCGGTGACTTTGCCATTAAAGCGTCACAAAATGCGTTTACATTTAAATCTGCTTTTATGCAGGAGCACTATAATGAAAATTATATTGAAAGTGAAAAATTTCCTTATGCTACTTTTACCGGTAAAGTAAATGAGGTTATAGATTATAGTAAAGACGGCAGCTACCCTATTACCATGGTTGGCAAGCTTGATATGCATGGTGTTACTTTACCAAGAACTATTTCGGGAACATTGGTTATAAAAGCCGGCAAAATAATAATGGACTCAAAATTTGACGTGAAAGTTGCTGATCATAAAATCAAAGTTCCTTCTTTATATGTTGAAAAAATCGCAGAAAACATTCAGGTTACTTTTCATACGGAGATGTCCGTTTTTAAAAAATAACACGTTCATTACTAATTATTACAAGGCTTAAATCTAACTCAGAATGTCTTCAGAATTAATATTTAACTTTAAGCCCACAAAAAAACATTGACTTATGAAAAAATTATTTTTTCAAATTATACTGGTAGCTAGTGCCGGTTTTTTTTCAACATCTTTATCCTCGCAAACCGCCGGAGTATTAACCTTTTCGTTTATGCCGGTTGCTAAAACACCAACCTATAACGGAAACAGCCAGCATGTATTAGCGGCTTGGATCCAAACAAACACGGGAGGATTTGTAAAAACCAAACTGCGTTATGCAGGAGGCGGAACATCTGATCATTTACCTACATGGGCAGTTAATGCCGGCGGATCGGCAAGTAATTGCTTATCGACCTCGTGCAATAAAACAGACGCAACAACAGGTGCTACATTAAGCAGTTGGGCTGCAACTACTTTTACCTGGGATGCAAAAAATGTGAGCGGTGCATCAAACGGAACGGTAGTAGCGGATGGGGTTTACAAAGTAACACTGCAAGAAACCTGGGATCATGGATCTACAGGAACAGCCATAACATCTTATACCTTTACTAAAGGCGCCGGCCCTGATCACCAAATTATTACGGCAGATGCTAATTTCGGTAATATTTTAATTGATTGGATTCCCGCAAGCGGAACAGTAACCACTACAGGAATAAACGAAACCACTTTAGAAAACCCGGAACTGGTGATCTATCCTAACCCGTCTGCCGGTAATATTACTGTTGATTTTAAAAAAGCGGATCATATAAAAGTGCTAAATACATTAGGAGTTAGTGTATATGATGAAAAACTTGAAGCAGACGGTACGCGAAGCATTGACTTTAACAACTTTGCAAACGGTATTTACATCATAACTATCTCTAATCAAAAAGGGTCTTCCAATCGTAAATTCATTTTAAACAAATAATTCATTTATTTAAAATACATTTCCTGAAAAAGAAGAAAGATATAAGTTATGAGAATTCAGTATTTGATTTTAAATCTTTTTTTCTTGCATGTTACATCGGCCTATTCGCAGGAACCTGTAAAATTTGGAGGTAACGCACAGGGATCGACGTATCATATTACATATTTTGATGAGAAAAACAGGAACTTTCAACCTGATATAGAAAGAATACTAACCGCTTTTGACCTCTCTGTTTCTACCTATATCCCTAATTCCATTATCTCTAAGATAAATTCGAATCAAAAAAACGTTACAGTAGATACCTATTTTATTGACTGTTTTAATAAAGCAAAAGAAGTATGGAAAAATACGGAAGGTGCTTTTGATCCAACAGTTTACCCTTTGGTAAACGCCTGGGGGTTTGGACCCGGGAGAAAAGAGAAAATTGAAAAAACTAAAATTGACAGTATCCTTAAATTTGTTGGTTTTGATTTAATTACGCTTAAAGGAAATAAAATTATAAAAAAGGATCCTCGTGTGGCTTTAGATTTTAACGCTTTCGCTCAGGGCTATTCGGTTGATGTCGTGTCTGCTTTTTTAAATTCAAAACACATTACATCCTATATTGTTGAAATTGGCGGTGAAGTTTACGCCAAAGGAAAAAAACCGAACGGAGACAATTGGACCATCGGTATTGAAAAACCGATTGATAATAAACAATCGGAAAACCCTTTAAAAGCCATTGTAAAACTTGAAGACCTGGCTATAGCTACATCAGGAAACTACAGAAGGTTTATTATAGAAGACGGGATTAAATATGCGCATCACATAGATCCTAAAACAGGTTACCCGACAAAAAATAATTTATTAAGTGCTTCCATATTTGCTAAAGAATGCATCTCATCAGACGCTAACGCCACGGGTGTTTTAGTAATGGGACTTGAAAAGGCAAAAGAATTTTTAAATGTTCACACTGAATTACAAGCTTACCTGATTTATTCGGATGATAAAGGAAATTATCAAGTTTTTGAAACTCCCGGATTAAAATCTATTGTGTCAGAAATAGAAGAATAAGTAATGGCCGTATAATAATGACATGAGATACATTTTTGTTTTTATACTTAACTTTTATACACTGTTAAATTGCTCAGGTCAAACGATAAAGGAAGAATATAATGCCTGTGCCGTTGAGCGGTTTAACCAAAAAGTTTATGAAGGAGCGATAGACTATTTCAGCAGGGTAATTGAACTCTACCCTAATGATTCGATGGCGTATTTTGACAGGGCTATCGTAAAAGATAATTTAAAAGATTATATCGGGGCAATAACAGACTACACAAAACAACTTAGCGTGGATCCCGAAAACACGGACAGTTATTTTTTAAGGGGAATAGACTATTACAAATTAAAAAAATACCCCGAAGCTATAACCGATTTTGACCATACTATTGCGTTAGAAACTAAAAATGCAGATGCTTATTACTACCGGGGTTTAGCAAAAGAAGCGCAGAATGATTTGAACGCTGCTATTGAAAACTATAACAGTGCTGTTTCTTTAAATCCCGAAAGTAAAGATTACTATTTGTGCAGAGGAAAAGCAAAGTATGCTTTAGGTCAAAAAACAACCGGTTGCGCTGACATAAAAATATATATAAAAATGGGCGGTAAGCCTGATAAAATAACGGGCAATATACTTTGTAATTAATACTACTATAAAGGAAATACTAAACTTACACAAGCTCCTTTCTCATTTCTGAAAGCAACTTTTGTGTCAATTTGATCAGCTAATGATTCGATCAGGGAAAGCCCCAACCCTGTTTCTTCTTTCTGTGGTGTGCCTGAAAAACCAACGCCGTTATCCGATAAAGAAATATGCAGCCTGTCGTGAATAGATTGCATTTTTATTTTAACGGTGGGGCTTCCTATATGGTCTTTAAACGCATGCTTTAAGGAGTTGGTTAAGGCCTCATTAATAATTAACCCTATAGGAACCGCTTTGGTAATTTCTATTTCTACTTTATCCAACTCTTCGTGGATCTCTATTTGACGCGTTATGACGGGAAAGCTTCTTATCACTTCTTTAACCAGTTCGGAGAGGTAAAGCTTCAGATCTATTTTAGACAGATCGCCTTTTTTATACAAGCGCTCGTGCACCATGGCAATACTCATCACCCTATTCTTCGCATCCAACAATAACACTTTTGCTTCTTCACCCTGTGCGTTGCTTAATTGTAAATTCAACAATCCTGAAATAACAGCCAAATTATTTTTTACCCGATGTTGAATTTCAGCCAGTAATACCTCTTTTTCTTTCAATGAATGAGTGATCAATGCCTGCGATTCTTTTTCTTTTTTTAAAATGTATATCAACTCGTTATTTTGGCGATTGATAAGCCTTACCACTAAAAACACTAAGATCACCGTCAGGAAAACGGTTAGGATGCAATTGTAAGTGAGCAGGATTTTATTATCCGTTTCTGTAATAGTAGTAATTTTCCAGTCTTCAATATTTATAAATGTGGCCGTAAAAAAACTGGCTAAAATAATGGAAAAGAAAATAACCGTCCTTGTATTAGGCATAAAAGGGTTGTGTAATAAAGAAACACAAAAAATAACCGGAAAATAATATAAATAACTTCCTACTGAAACTTGATATTGCTCATTAATAATAAATATGCTAAAGTTAATAGAGATCACAAACACATAAGTGGCGGCGTTATAAAGGTTTTTAGCGTTTAAAAATAAGATAGCGAAACAGGAAACGGTTGTAAAGGCCACTATCGGCGTAGGGTAAGCTCCTGTTATAAAAAAAATAGTTGTAATACCGATAAGCAGCCCTAAAAGTGTAATAAGGGCAAAGAGGTTAACGATCCTGGCTTCACGCTTTTGGTAAAATTCCATTTCCGAATTTACACCAAGATTTATTAAGCTGCCTAAGATCATTATTGTAAAGTTAAGGTTTCAATGTACTCATTTTTTTAAAGATAAAAGCCCCGGTATAATTAATTATGCCCTAACATTTGATTCGGAGCGACGACTTCCATTGGGAGCTCGTCTTCTCGCTGCCGAAACCCCAACATCCAGCCTTCGAACAATACGATGTCGACTGGCTCTTTCACTGCGTGCCACGACGAAACGGGTGCTCTGTCTCCACGGCCGGCATGCGCTGACTTGTCATAGCGAGGAACCATCGT
>JBBRHI010000092.1:0-8547 GCA_038222995.1 Bacteroidia bacterium
AGGTCCACTCAAGCTCATAGAGGTTAGGCTTAAGGTGTTTACGGTTCCTTCGTTTAAAACACTTAAGTTAATTGTAGTAGGGGTAGATACCGCAGAATTAAAATATCCGGTAGCGCCACCCGAAAAAATAGAGGTTGCTCCTTGCTTCACATTAATTTCCTGCGCTGTAACTGGAGCAGCTGCAATGGTAATATCATCTAAACCAACGTTAGAACCTGATACTTTAGTTGTAAAAAACCATCTTAAATAGCGTGAGTTTGAATTCGGTGTTACTGTAAATCCATAAATTGTACCGCTTGCGCCGGCTAATACGGTATGTGTTGCTAAAGTGGTCCATGTTGAACCTGCAACAGATTCTTGTAAATCAAAGGTTCCCGACCAAGATGTGGCTGTTCCGCCATAGTTACCTATTACATAATAAGTTACGGTTCCCATTGGATTAGCCGTGAATACAGACACATATTGTGATTGTAAAGAAAATTTGATGGCTGCCAGACCTCCTACACCGCCATTAGCATAAACGTTTGATGTTGGAATATTTGTAGTCCATCCCGCTGGTATTCCGCTTGCCGCAAAATTATTAAAGTCATTACTAGCAGGCAGTGCAACCTGACCTAAAGCCATTGAGGAAACAGCCATACCCGAAGCAAGTAACCAGTTTTTTATTTTTCTCATGTTGTTTGTTTTATGTTGTATTATATGTATTTAAAAACTTAATTTGGTGCCGAATACGAATGTACGACCTACGCCGAAATAAACCAAGGCATACGTTGCATTAAAGCCTCCGTTACCTTGCGCTTCATTTAAGTACCTTGTATTAAGCAAGTTATTAATAGTAAGGTAAAGGTTAACCCTTATTTTTCCGCCGATAGGCACATCATAACCTGCGCTTAAGTCTAACAAAGTATATTCCGGTAATCTCCAGCTGTCTTTGTCCTTATTACCCGCCGTTAAATCAACGGCTGTAAAGCTGGCGTAGTTTTTATCAAAACGGGTTACACGCGGTTTAATGTAAAAACCTTTAAAAGGCATGAACCTAATTCCTAAGCTTGCCTGATTTTGTGCGGCATTACCTACGTGCACGCCTTTAGCCGAATATGATAATGAATCCTGTAATACGTTATTAGAATCATAAGAATAAACAGTACCGCCCGAATTGTATTTCCAATCGCCGAACGATAATACGCCGTCGAATTGGATTTGTTTGATAGGAGTATAATTGATTTCAAATTCCAAACCTTTGTAATTTACATTTATCCCGTTAGTTTGGTAGTAGTTACCGCTAAGGTCTGTTTTTAGAGCTTGTGGCTGGTTTAACCAGTTGGTATAATATGCATTAAACGTTCCGTACAATTTATTGTATTTAACACCGTAACCAACTTCAAACGATTGGATGTGTTGCGGCTGAAATCCTTTAATGGCCACATTGGCAAAACTAAACGTACTTGTAAAGTTTTGCGGGATCTGCATAATGCCCACATTGGCAAAAACGTTTTGGTGTTCGGTTAAATTATAATTAGCACCGCCTTTTATAGTGTAACCTAACTGCCATTTCCAATCGGTGGTAGCGGTTCGTATGCCGGGCGAATTAATATTGTAGGTTTCTCCGTTATGAATTACCGTTGTTCCATAACCTACGTAATTATGATAGGTTGTATCCGATAACACAAGGTCTTTCTTTTTGTAATAATCTTTCCGTTGAAAACCGGTATAAGAACCGGTTGCCGTGAAAAACGCCGTTAACTTATTCTTTTTAAATTCAACTTGCGAAATAACACCGCCGTATTTTACAATACTGTTATAGTTCGATCCGTAGATATCATCCTGGTGTTTTATAACGTTAGTTATATCAGAAGAATTTATGTTCGGGTTTGCGGCAGTGCCACCCTCCACATAGTAATCGCCGCCTAACAGGTTGTATACCGTAGTAGTATGATAGCCGTGGTAATACCGGGCATCTATTCCGTAAGTTAAGGTAAACAGTTTATTTAATTTTGTGGTGGCAGTCGATAAAATCCCTACCCATTTATGATCGTTATTGGATGATCTTAAAATGGTAGTGGATTTATGTTGCGTGGTGCTGTAAGTAGGATCAATAAAGGTGGTGTTAGAGTTATATTTTGCCTGTATCAGGTAATAACCCGTAACAGAATCCCTGTTTGTTATTGAGGGATTATAGCCTGTACCTCCACCCGTTCCAAAGGATGCGTATACAACGGTTGATAATGTTGTTTTTTCACTGATGCTCCAAAAATGGTTCAAGCTTAATAAAGGCTTACTGAAATAATTTACTTTATCGTTAATGGTACCGCCATTTAATAAACCTTGGTCAGGGTTCCATCTCAGGCTTCTGTCGCCTTGTGTTAAAGTGGTATATTTAGTGCCGCTTTTTTGTATGCTCCTGATCACTGAATCAGAGTTTACACCCAGTTTTTTTGCATATTCTCTATCGTAAACGGCAATTGGCAACATACTGCTTCTTTGTCCGTGCGATTGAGGTGCAGCATTTACACCAAAACTTATAATGTGTCTTTTAGTAGGCATATACTGTACTTTTGCAAAGTAAGAGTATGCTTTGTTCCAGGTTTGCTCTACCCAACCGTTACTTTCGTTATAGGTACCCGCTAAGGTAACGCCCCATTTATTATTAATAAGGCCTGAGTTGTACGACATCCCAATTAAATTATAGCCGTTATTTCCCCATTCTTTTTTTACGGTAAGCTGCTGCTTGCTTTCAATACCGTTGGTAATAAAGTTCATAGTTCCTCCAATGGAGGCAACCGCTAATTTTGTAGCACCCAAACCTCTTTGGATCTGCATGGTTTTGGTAATATCTTTTAAGCCGGCCCAGTTACTCCAATATACAGCACCGTTTTCCATATCGTTTACCGGAACACCGTCAACCATTACGGCAATAAAATTTTGGCTGAACCCGCGGATTGTAACCCTGGAGTCGCCCGCACCGCCGCCACCTGCCGATGCATAAGCACCGGGAGTTGTATTAGCGATCATGCTGATGTCGCGTCCGCCTAACTCTTCCTGAATTTTTTGAGCTGAAATAGAACTGAAGGCTACAGGGGTTTCCCTTACCTGTGCTACGTTAGCAAATACCTCTACCTCATCGAGTGTATTAGTTTCGAGCTTAACCTCCATTTTTTTATTGGAGTACAGTTTTACTTTTTCAACATACTTTTTGTATCCTAAAAATGAGATGACGAGTGTATACTCACCTTTAGGCACTTTAATTTTAAAATTACCGTCAAGGTCGGCAACCGCGCCAACGCCCGCTTTAACCATAACAGTAGCGCCTATCAGAGCCTCCCCTGTTTCAGCATCTTTTATGGTACCAGATAGGGTAACTCTTGAACTGTCCTGTGCTTTTACGGTAAAGCCGCAAATAAGCAGTAAAATAATAATACTATTCTTTAACATAGGGGGTTTGTCAAATAAAAGGGCTGAATATTGCATCAGCCCCTTATAAGTTTTTAATTAAATCAAATGAATTATTGAATGATCAGTTTTTCGGTTTTAGTCCCTACTTCATTTTTCACCATCGTATAGTATATTCCTCTTGGTATTCCAAGGTTACGTAATACAACAGTGTTTTCTGCATTTGTAGAAATAAATGTATAAACTACTTGCCCGATAGCATTAATGATCGTGATATCTTTAATGTTTTTATCGCTTAAAAAAGCAACTTCGCTACCGTTATTCGGATTAGGGAATACTTTTACATTAACCAATTTAGAATTTTCTTTTACACCCAAAGGCTTGCAATCGCAAGTATGTAAACCTATGTTAGTCCAGTTGTCTCTTGGTAACGAATCCCACTCTAATGTTACGTTAAATTGAGAAGGGTTAGTCATAACACCGCTTTTAACAGACGCTTTTCTGATCAAAGAGTGATCTTTTGTCCACCATTTGCCTGCACCCGGTGTTCCGTCGTAAGGAGCCATATCACTCCATGCAGTGTTTGGTTGTTGTCCTATTTTTCCGAAGATATCGATACGGGCATAAGGGCTTTTTCTTACCAATACCATAGCATCGTCACCGTTCACAAATGTAGGAGCAGGATAAGGGCCGTCTAATTGTTGAGCTTTTGCTTGTAATGACGGGTCGCATGCCGGAGATGTAGAAGTAGTTCCGGAAGTAACGCCCACACCGTTAGCAATAACAAATGTGGTATAAGAACCGATAGAACCTACAAGGTCAGTACTGTCGGTACCTGTTGCAGAACCGTTAGAGTAACGTACCAAACGGTAGTTGCCCATACTGATGGAAGCACCTGTAGGATTGTAGAATTCTAATGCCTTGCTGTTTGCTGACCCTTCAGAATACTCAGAAATAAACAACTCGGTACATTGTGCATTAGCAGCTGCCGCAGTTGCCATTAAAGATAAGCTTAGTAAAATTTTTTTCATTTTTTTTGAGTTTAATTTGTTTAAGTTTGCTTAAGTGGTTTAAGAGGGTTCCCGGAATCGGTTTCCCCTTATAGGGTGGTCACTTTTAAAGCATTACAAAAGTAATATAAAATGATTTTACGACAAGGGGTTGTGAATAAAAATGACAATTAGTTAAGAAAGATTTAACAATAACTTAAGCTGAACTGTTAAAATCGCGGCTGAACGCGCAAAAGGTATCTAAACCCAAATACAAGCTAAAGCGATTTAAGGTATTTTAAATTTTCATTTTTTAACTTTCCAACTCATACAATAAAAAGTATATTTGCTTGTTAAATACATTGTAAATTATGAATAAGATCCTCCAACTTAGCCTAACAGCCATATCGTTTTCGTCGTTGGCGCAAAATTCTTTTAACTTTTCCGTTACCGGTACTATTAAAAATGTAAGTGATAATGCTTACACCTATATTCATCATAAATGGAATAACCAAGATATTACGGACAGTGTAAAAGTTAAGTCGGGTAATTTTACCTATACCGGAAAAGGCACGGAGCCTAATATGTATTGGATCACCAAACATACAAGCATTAACGAACAACCTAATCTGATTTTTTTTATTGACGGAGGTAAAACAACTATAAAAGCCAATGCCGACAGCCTGCCTTATGCTAAAGTACAGGGCGGACAAACACAAAAAGATTATATGGATTACAATGCCATGATGCAGGGCTTTGGCCTTAAGCAACAGGATATGGTAACCCGTTATAACGAAGCTCGCGCAAAAAATGATGCCAACACCATGAACGCCGTACAGGCAGAATATCAAAACATGGATAAAGAGGTAAAAGCCTCTCTTGAAAATTTCATTAAAACACATTCTAAATCAGCTGTCAGCGGTTATGCCATCTACTTTAATTTCCAAAATGCCAATGTGCCTGCCGAAGATTTGGAGCGTATTGTAGGCCTGCTCGATAAATCGATCTTAACAACCAAATACGGAAAGCTGGCGCAGGAAAAACTGAACCAATTGCGCGGTACTACTATAGGTTACCCTGCCATTAACTTTGCACAGGCCGACCCAAGCGGGAAAATGGTAAACCTTACCGATTTAAAAGGAAAATATGTTTTAGTTGATTTTTGGGCCAGCTGGTGCGGGCCTTGCAGGGCAGAAAACCCTAACGTAGTAAGTGCTTTTAATAAATATAAAGACAAAGGCTTTACGGTTTTAGGCGTTTCTTTTGATCAAAGTAAAGACAAATGGCTTCAGGCTATTGCAGCAGACAGGCTTTTATGGACACAGGTAAGCGACCTTAAAGGCTGGGGAAATGAAGCCGGTAAACTATACGGTATCAGCAGCATTCCTCAAAACTTATTACTGGATAAAGAAGGAAAAATTGTTGCAAAAAACTTACGGGGCGCTGAACTGGACGCTAAGCTTGAAGAGATCCTTAAATAATTAATCATACACCGCATTTTTAAAATCATATTGCCCCGAATATCATACTTTAAAAAAATTACTAAATTTGCTCTCCCAAAAACAACCATTAACCACTATTATGAAGAAAAGTACCTTAGGATTTTTAGCCCTATCAGCCATTAGCCTGGCCTCTATTGCACAAACAACCGATCCCGTTATAATGACTGTAAACGGTAAACCGGTTTATAAAAGTGAATTTGAAAACGTTTACAAAAAAAACAGCGGTAAAGAAGTCAATAAAGAGCCGAAATCAGTAAAAGAGTATGTGGACTTGTTTTCTACCTTTAAAATGAAAGTGTTTGAAGCGGAAGCTAACGGTTTAGACACTAACTCTGCTTTTAAAACTGAACTGGCAGGCTATCGCAAACAACTGGCATCGCCTTATTTAACCGATAAAAATGTAAACGATGCCTTGCTTCATGAAGCGTACGACCGTATGAAAACGGAAGTAAAAGCGTCGCATATTTTAATACGCCTTGCTGAAGACGCCTTACCGAAAGATACCATTGAAGCTTATACACGCATTATGATTATTCGCGATGCCACCATGGGCAAAGCTCCAAGCGCTTCTAAAATTGCAGAATATGAACTGTTGTTAAAGAAAAGCTCTTCGGGCCTAACTAAAAATTCTACAAAAAAAGACAGTGCCGATTATAAAATGAAACTGGATGCGGTTAAAAACTTAGCTGCCACAAGTGCCGGAGCAGGAGATAAGTTTGAAGCCGTTGCTAAAAAAACATCCGAAGATCCTTCAGCTCTTGAAAACGGCGGCGACTTAGGCTATTTTACTTCCTTGCAAATGGTATATCCTTTCGAAAATGCCGCTTTCAGTACAAATGTGGGTGAAGAGTGTATGCCGATAAGAACCCGTTTCGGGTACCATGTTTTAAAAGTATATGATAAAAGGCCAAGCCAGGGAGAAATTTTAACCGCTCACATTATGGTTAAATTCCCTAAAGACTTAAGCGAAAAAGAAAAAGCCAATCTTAAAGTGAAGATTGACGAGATTTACACGAAATTACAGGCAGGCGCTAAGTTTGAAGATATGGCACGCCAGTTTTCAGATGATAAGCCAAGCGCTGAACGCGGCGGGCAATTAGCATGGTTTGGAAGCAGCCGCATGCCGATAGAGTTTGAAAAAGCCGCTTTTGGTTTAAAAAATAACGGTGACTACAGTCAGCCTTTCGAAACAAAATACGGTTGGCATATTGTAAAACGCATCGATAAAAAAGGACTTGCTTCTTTTGATGATATGAAAGGCGACCTGAAACAACGCATCGGTAAAGATTCAAGAACCCAGGAAGGCCAGGCATCATTAATTGAAAAATTAAAAAAAGAATACAACTTTAAAGAAAATGCCGCTAACCGCAAAGAGTTTTTAAAAGTAATTGACACAACTGTTTACCAGGGAAAATGGGATGTAAAAAAAGCAGACAAGCTTGGCAAGAAAGAGCTTTTCAGCTTAAAGTATGAAGATAAAGCCGACAAATACAGCACGCAAATGATTTACGGGGCAGATGACCTTGCGCGGTATATTGAAACCCACCAAACAGCAAGGCCTGTAATGGATAATAACATGTTTTTACAGCAGGCATATAAAAACATGGTAAATGAGGCTGTTATAAGCTTTGAAGACTCCTTACTTGAAAGAAAATATCCTGAATTTAAAAGCTTGTTAAAAGAATACAGGGACGGTATTTTATTATTTGACCTTACTGATCAAAAAGTATGGAGCAAAGCGGTTAAAGATACTGCCGGGTTAAAAGAGTTTTATTCAAAAAATAAAAACAACTATTTATGGGAAGAACGCGCGGAAGTAACGATGTACAGCTGTGCAGACGATAAAATAGCAAAAGAAGTACGCGCACTGTTGAAGAAAAAGAAATCTGAAAAAGAAATTGTGGAAGCTGTTAATAAAACTTCTCAATTAAATGTTTCTGCCGAAAGCATTACTTATTTGAAAGGGGAAAATAAAGACGTGGATACACACTGGAAAGAAGGCGTAGTAGCCGAAAACATTGTAAAAGACGGTAAAGTAATGGTGCTGGCAGTAAATAAATTACTGGCTAAAACACCTAAAACCATCCCGGAGGCTAAAGGTATGATTACTGCCGATTACCAAAATTACCTGGAAAAAGAATGGTTGGCATATCTTAAAAATAAATACACCGTAAAAATAAACGACGACGTTTTAAGTACGGTAAAATAACATTTTAAAACACACAAAAAGGCTGTAACATAAGTGGTACAGCCTTTTTGTTTTATACACTACTATTGCGGATCCATTTTAATATTAAGTTTTACGTTGTAACATGTTTATTGTGCTTGGCTGCGGCCTGCAATAAACCGGAAGCGCCGGTTACCGAACCGGGAAGGCCTGTAGCAAAAGTTAACACTACTATACTGACGGATAAAGAGATTGAACATATTGTTCCTGAAGGCTTATCACGCTCAGACAGTAGCGCGTTTTTACAAACCTATATTAATAAGTGGGCCTATAATGAAGCCTTCTATCAGCAAGCTTTAAATTATTTATCGGAAGACGAATTAAACCTTTCAAAAGAAATAGAAGACTATAAAAAAGAGCTTATCAGTTACCGTTTCCAGGTTAAATTAATTAACGATAAGCTTGATACTACTGTTACAGACGAGGAAATGGAAGCATA
>JBBRHI010000093.1:0-8498 GCA_038222995.1 Bacteroidia bacterium
TCAATCGGGCATCCCGCTTTAACAAAGGACGGGCTTACACTTTATTTTATAAGTGATATGCCGGGCGGTTACGGACAAACCGATATTTATAAAAGTAATTTTGTTAACGGCGATTGGACACGTCCTGAAAACCTTGGTGAAACAGTCAATACAGAAGGAAGAGAAATGTTTCCTTGTGTGTTTGAAGATGGAACTTTGTTTTTTGCAAGCGACGGAAACGCCGGGTTGGGTGGTTTAGATATCTATTCTACTTCTCCTCAAAAAGATAAATTTACCGAGGCTAAAAACCTGGGTTACCCGATCAATACGCGTTATGATGATTTTGGAATTCAATTGAATGCTGATCTGAAAACAGGGTATATGTCTTCGAACAGGCCCGGCGGTAAAGGAAGTGATGATATTTATGCTTTTGAAGCGACGCAACCCGTTATTCCGAAATTTGAAGTAGAAGGTATTGTAGCGGATAAATATACAAATCTGCCTTTAGCAAATGTATCTGTTGATTTGTATGATGCTTCCAATAAGTTAATCACATCTATTAAAACGGACGATAAAGGATTTTACAAAATTCCGCTACAGCCGAATAAAAATTATACCGTGGAAAGTATAAAAGAGGAGTATGTAAAAAATGCTATTGCTATTACAACAGCCGGGCAAGCCGATAAAAAAGTTAACGGAAACATAAACCTTCAGCCTTCGGGAGTATATGCTGTTAGCGGGCTTGTAACCGACAGTAAAACCAAACAACCGCTAAATAATGTAGCTGTTTATATAAAAGATAAAACAACCGGGGAAGAAGTTTTGAAGTTATTGACGACTGCAAACGGAAGCTTCGAAAAAATGCTTGCTGATGTTAAGCCCGGAACTTTATTAAATTATACAATTCAATTAGAGAGAGTAGGGTATGTAACAAAAGACATCATATTTACTAAAACTTTGGGTAGCCCGGAAATTATAAAAATAAACGAATTACTTGATATGAGCCTTACGCCTGTGGGCATGGAAGCGGCAGAAGTGTTGGTGATCAATCCTATTTTCTTTGACCTTGATAAATCAATTATACGATCTGACGCACAAGTTGAATTGAACAGCTTAGCTGAAACATTAAAACAAAAAAAAGACCTGAAGATTGAAATTACTTCTCATACAGATTGCCGTGCAACAGAACCTTATAATATGAATTTGTCGCAACGTCGCGCTTATGCAACATTTAATTATTTAATAGAAAAGGGAATTGACCGAAGCCGCTTAAACATGAAATGGGTGGGGGAAACGCAGCTGACAATAAATTGTGCGTGTGAACCGAATAATGTATCAAGCTGTTCGGAGGAAGAGCATCAATTGAACCGCAGATCAAACTTTAAGATCACAAGTCGTAAAGTCGATCAACTATCGAGGAAATAATATTAGGACATTTCGCTGCCGGACATTTTCGCTTTAAAGAACTCATATACCAAACCTGCTTTCGAATTACCTACAATAGCTGATAATTCGGCCAAGGTAGCTTCTTTAATGCCCTTTACCGATTTTAATTCAGTCAATAACTTTTGAGCCGTTTTTTCGCTGATCCCTTTTATTTCGGAAAGCTCTGTTTTAAAAGTTTCCCGGCTGCGTTTATTACGGTGATGGGTTATCCCAAAACGATGGGCTTCATCGCGAATATGTTGAATGATCTTTAATGTTTCAGAACGTTTATCTAAGTATAAAGGTACAGAATCACCGGGGAAATAAATTTCTTCCAAACGTTTCGCAATGCCTATCACTGTTACCTTCCCCATCAAATCGAGTTTTCGTAAGCTCATAACAGCTGCTCCTAACTGCCCTTTACCCCCGTCAATTACAATAAGCTGCGGCATCGGTAAACCTTCTTCCATCACCCTTTTGTAACGACGCCAAATCACTTCTTCCATCGTGGCAAAATCGTCGGGGCCAACTACCGTTTTTACATTGTAATGCCGGTATTCTTTTTTAGCAGGTTTGCCGTCAATAAATACCGGCATGGCGCTTACCGCATATTCACCCTGTATATTCGAATTATCAAACCCTTCAATGCGGCGCGGCTCTTCTTTCATTCTCAGGTCTTTCATCATCTGCTGCATAATACGATCTGTGTGCCTGTCCGGATCAATAAGAGCTAATTGCTTCTCACGTTCCTTTTTATAGGCTTCGGCATTTCTAAAACACAGGTCCATTAAATGTTTTTTATCACCTATTTTAGGAACCACGTATTTTGCATTTTCAAACGTCAGTTCAGGTTCAAAAGGAACAAATATCTCACGGCTTAAAGAGCTGTAACGTAACCGAATTTCATTAATCGCAAACACCAGCATTTCTTCGTCGCTTTCATCCAGTTTCTTTTTAAGCTCCAGCACCTGCGACTGAACAATGGTGCCGTTCATAACCTTAAAGTAGTTGATATAAGCCGTTTTTTCGTCACTTAAAATAGCAAACACGTCTGTATCGGTAATGGATGGATGAACTATGGTAGATTTACTTTGGTATTTTTCTAATAATTCAATTTTCTTTTTTAAGCCGGCGGCATATTCAAATTCAAATTTTTCGGCATGTTCATGCATGGACCGTTTCAGATCCTTTATCGCAAATTGAATATCGCCTTTAATAATATCGCGTATATGAATAATATCTTCATCATACTCCTCTTGCGTTTGTAAACTCACACATGGTGCTTTACACCGTCCAATCTGGTATTCAAGGCACGCTTTAAATTTTTTCTTTGTAATGTTCTCTTCGCTTAAATCAAGAGCGCACGTTCTTGTAGGATATAATTGTTTGATGAGGTCCAATAAAATATGCATGGTAGTTACAGAAGGGTACGGGCCAAAATATTCCATATCATCCTTTTTCATTTGCCGTGTATAATATACCCTCGGAAAACGTTCCTTCTTTATAACGATCCACGGATAGGTTTTATCATCTCTTAGATCGACATTATATTTTGGATGTAAATTTTTAATTAAATTGTTTTCTAATATTAAAGCATCCATTTCAGTATCCACTTTAATAGTTTTAATATCGGTGATCTTTCTCACCATGAGCCTTAGGCGGTGCGTATCGTGTTCTTTCGCAAAATAGGAGCTCACACGTTTCTTTAAATTTTTAGCCTTGCCTACATATAACAAATTATTATCTTTATCATAATAACGGTATACTCCCGGGGTTTCAGGAATTGTTTTTAAGATACTTTGTATATGTTCAGAGAAATTTTCAATCACAGTGTAAAGTTAAAATTAATCGCATAATTTTTTAGTAATTTATCTTATCTATAAACATAAAACCATATTTATTTCAGCTTTGGATTGGGGCTTGGGGCATGCCACACGGTGTGTTCCGCTTATAAAACAGTTAATGGTAAATAACACGGTGATATTGGGCGTTACTAAATCTACACGCGTCATTTTTGATGTAGAATTTCCACAGTTAACTAAAGTCGAAATAGAGCCCTATAATATAACCTACAGTCGTTTTATTCCTGTAATGGTTAAATTAATGTTGGATGCCCCAAGAATTTTAAATGTTATAAAAAAGGAACACCGGCAACTACAGCACATAATAAAAGATCATAATGTCGATGTAGTCATCAGCGATAACCGTTTCGGGTTGTATCATCCAACTGTTGAAACCGTTTACATGACACATCAGCTCAACATCAAAGCAGGAATTTTGTCGTTGTGGGTGAATAAGATCCACGAGCATTACATGAAAAAATTTTCTAAAATTTGGGTGCCCGATTTTGAAAATGCTCGCGAATCTTTATCAGGAAATCTGTCAAGAAATACGACGTTGAAAAATGTGAATTATATAGGGCCGTTAAGCAGATTAGATCCAAAAACTATTAAAACGGAATCTATTGATTATTTGCTTTTAATTTCGGGTGTTGAGCCGCAGCGTACTTTATTTGAAGAACTGGTATGTAAGCAGTTTGAACATTCAACTCAAAAAACAGTCTTAATAAGAGGAACTTCTAAACCTCCTGAAACAGTATTACCTCAAAACATGAGGGTTATTGACTTGCCTGATGCATTTGAATTGGCGCACTGTATTAAAAATGCGGATAGTGTAATCTGTCGGAGCGGTTACAGCACATTAATGGATCTTCATGTATTAAGTAAACATAAAATAATCCTTATTCCTACGCCGGGCCAATCGGAGCAGCAATATTTGGCGGAATATTGGAAAAAAATATATGGCGCAGAAGTGATTTCGCAAAGAAACTTTCACACATGGAAACTGGGGTAATCAATTCACAGCCGAACTTTAATAACTCTGCTTTTTTAACCCGTTAAAGTTTTTATTTCAAAGTAAATTAGATGGTGTCTATTTTTAAGAAATTTGCTTTTTATATTTTCCTTGCCCTATCAATAGGGGCGGCTATATGGGCTTATTTTAACCTTAAAGAAAGCAAAGCTCCTAAAGCTTCTGTTATTGAACACATTCCCGCAAATGCTTCGTGTGTCATTCAAACGCAAGATGTGCATGATCTTATTCTTCAATTGACCCGACAAAACTTAATATGGAATTCGTTACTGACAGAGGAGCCGTTCAGTCAAGCTCATAAAGCAATTCATTACCTGGATTCCCTGACAAAAACTTCTCAGGGCATTTCTGAACTATTAAATAACAATACCGTTTATTGGAGTTTTGTTAAAGAGGGGGCAAACACGGAGCATTTAATTCAGTTTAAACTAAAAGAACAAAAGGACGATAAATTGGTAGAACGATTTTTTAATTCGGCTTTTGTAAAAAATGCGTCAGTATCATCTTTTATAGCCTATGATCTAACAATTAATAATACAAAGTGGCTGGCGAGCTGCATCAATGGCATTGTATATTTTTGTTCAGACTTATCACTTCTTCAAAAGAGTATTCAGCTTGTGAAAAAGGAATCGTTTGCTGAAAATAAAAATTACATTGATCTGCTCAAACTAAACGGCCGCCAAAAAAACCATATTTACATTAACCATCTTTTTTCCGGCGTATTTAATTCAAATTTATTTAAGCGGCAATCACTTTTTAATTTGGAGATCGAATTAAATGAACTGACTGCTACAGGCTATACCATTGCAGATACGAATTCTTTTTTTGGAATTGCCGGCAAACAACAAGAAACAGAGTTTCATTCATTTGAAAAATTCCCGGATCATGCAGCGTCCTTAATAAGCATAGCTATAAGTAATGCAGATTTGTTTTATACAGAAACCGAAAAGTTTTTGACGCATCCTGTTTTGAAAAAAAATGAAACAGCCTGGAAAATGGTCGTTGATAGCGCCTTATACAATATAAAACAGGAGGCCTATGAAAACATAGACGGAGAGTTAACGGCAGCCAATTATTGGTTCGAAAATTCTTCCGAACAACTGATCGGCATTAAAATTAAAGATGCAGAGAAAGCAAAACAATTTTTAAGTTTTATGAGCGACAGTATTATTTCAATAAATGATATTAAGATTTATAAAATTAAAACCACTTGCTCAACTCTTTTTTCTTTTAATGAAGAAAGCGCTCAAATGAAATACGGGTGCGTAATAGAAGATAATTTGTGTTTAATGCAGGATAAAACAATGTTGAATTATTATTTAGAAAGTCTTAAGAACAGCAGTATACTCGGAAAAAGTAAAGAGTTTATGAATTATGCAAACGATAATTTATCTCAAACCTGTAATTATTTGTATTATGAAAACTGCACCGCTGCAAAACTTAGCGCTTTACCTCGCTTAATTAATTTTGGAGCTTTAAATACAGGCGATGCCTTATCGCATATCTCACTTAGTGTTAAAGCTTACAAAACAGGGTTGCAAATTCGGATAAATGCTATGCATAAACAGGAGCAATCAACCCGGGAATCTAATAAGGATATACTTTGGTCTTTTACTGCGGATTCAACGCTTTCAGGTAACGCATACATTTTTACAAACCATTTAACGCAGGAAAATGAATTATGTTTCCAGGATGATAATAACATCCTTTATTTAATTAACTCAACAGGCACTGCGCTTTGGAAAAAAGAGATCAATGAGCATTTACAATCTAAAATATATACAGTTGATATTTTTAAGAATGGGAAGTTCCAGCTTTTATTCAACACCGAAAATTATTTACATTTGATTGATCGCAACGGAAATTATGTGCAGGGCTACCCGGTTAAATTACCTCAAAAAGCAACTTCTCCTATGACGTTATTGGATTATGATAACATAAAAGATTACCGGATCCTTATTGCATGTGCTGATAGAAAGATCTACAATTTTTCATTATACGGTGTAAAGACAGAGGGTTTTATCCCTGTTAAAACAGATGCTGAAGTTAAGTTACCCGTATATTATACCAAAGTGGGAGCAGGAGATTATTTGATGACAACAGATATTGCAGGGAAAATATATGTCTTCAGCAGGAAAGGCGCCGGAAGAATTGATTTCAAGAACAAGACCATCGCCGGTTTAACACACTTATATGTTTCCGCCGGAAATAATTTAGATAACACAAAACTGATTTATGTAGATGACAAAAATAATTTATTAAATAAGATTTCTTTATCGGATAAGAAAGAAGCGATTAAACTGGGGGATGAATTAACCGGTTTTAATACAAACTTCGATCTGCTGAATGATGATAAGCAAATGGATATGATATTGTTTGGAGACGGTGCCGTATACGCTTATGATCTTTTTTCAGGAAAATTGCTGGAATCGTTTAACGATAGGGCAGTTTATAAAGATGCAAACTTAGCTTATACGGAAAACAACCAACTCATTATTGCGTTTGATAAAGCCGGGGAAAAACTGGATTTGATAGATCTTACAGGAAAATTGGTGTATAGTATCCCAAACATGACACATGAACCGCTTTTAACGGAATTATATAAGGATGGAAAAAAATACCTGGTAACCTTTAGTCACAACAAGGTTAATTGTATCAGATTAAATTAAATTTAGTATTCAAATTTACCAAACTCCGATTCAATCGTTACTTTCTTTCCTTTATGCGCTTCTACTCGGCCTATTATTTGAGCATCAATATTAAATGACCTTGAAGTGTCAATAACTTTTTGAGCATATTTTTCCGGTAAATAAATTTCAAGACGATGCCCCATATTAAATACCTTATACATTTCTTTATAATCGGTATTACTCTGTTCTTGTATTAATTTGAACAAAGGCGGCAACGGAAATAAATTGTTTTTAATGATATGAACGTTGTCTACAAAATGCAACACTTTGGTTTGTGCGCCGCCACTGCAATGTACAATACCGTTAATTTTACCTGTTAAGTTTTCCAGCAATTGTTTTACAACAGGCGCATAAGTCCTGGTTGGAGAAAGTACGAGCTTCCCGGCATCTATTTTTTCATGAATTTCGTTTCCGTTAATATCATTATAACTGACCTCAATCTTATCGGTTAAATTTAATTTTCCTGAATAGGTTACTTCGCCCGGTAACGCTGCGTCATACGATTCAGGATATTTGGCAGCCACCTCTTTATTAAACACGTCATGCCTTGCGCTTGTTAAACCGTTACTGCCCATGCCGCCGTTATATTCGGTTTCGTAAGTTGCTTTACCTGATGAAGCCAAGCCTACTATAACGTTTCCCGCCTGTATGTTGTGGTTCGAAATCACATCTGATTTTTTCATCCGGCAAACCACCGTACTGTCCACAATTAAAGTGCGCACCAAATCGCCTACATCTGCTGTTTCGCCACCGGTAGAGCGAATATCTATCCCGTTATCTCTTAAGTTTTGTAATACTTCTTCTGTTCCGTTAATGATAGCGGAAATAACTTCACCTGTTATTAATACTTTATTACGGCCTATGGTGGAAGACAATAAAATGTTATTGGTGGCACCCACGCAAATCAGATCATCAATATTCATGATCACCGCGTCTTGCGCAATGCCTTTCCACACACTTAAATCACCGGTTTCTTTCCAATAAATATAAGCCAGTGACGATTTGGTTCCGGCACCGTCGGCATGCATAATAATGCAATGCTCATCACTGCCGGTTAAATGATCGGGAACAATTTTACAAAAAGCCTGCGGAAATAATCCTTTATCAATATTGGAAATGGCATTATGCACATCTTCTTTTGATGCAGATACGCCGCGTAAATTATATTTAGTATCAGACATTTTGATTTCTTTAAAACACTTCCTTAGCTACCCGTTTTGTACTGTCCGATGTACCCATAGTGTAATAATGTAAGCATGGCACATTCGCTTTCTTCAACTCTTTGCTTTGTTCTATACACCATTTAATACCCACTTCTCTTACCGCTTTATCATCTTTACATTTTTCAAGTTCTACAAACAAATCCTGTGGAAGGTCAATGTGAAATACTTTAGGTAAAGCAATTAATTGGGAGCGTGACGATAAAATTTTTAAACCCGGGATAATCGGCACATTAATATCATTTTTACGGCACAGGTTAACAAATTCAAAATATTTTTTATTGTCAAAAAACATTTGCGTTACAATATAATC
>JBBRHI010000094.1:0-8315 GCA_038222995.1 Bacteroidia bacterium
ATATGTGACGACTCATACCTACCCGGGACCGGGGGCTTATAAAATGAGTATGACCGATCCTAACAGGAATGCGGGGGTTATTAATTTACCCAATTCCGTGAACCAGGTTTTTTATATTGAATCGTATTTAGTGATCTCTACTTTTTTAGGGCCTAACAGTTCGCCCGTTTTAAATTTTCCGCCCATTGATAAGGGCTGTACCAACAGGTGCTTTTACCATAACCCCGCAGCTTCGGATATCGACGGAGACAGCTTATCCTATGAATTGACGTTTTGTCGCGGTGACGGCGGAACGATGTGTCCCGGTTATTTTTATCCTATTACGGGAGGCGGAACCTATAACGTAAATGCCATTACCGGAACGCTTACATGGTGTACACCGCAACAACAGGGCGAATATAACCTCGCTATGTATATTAAGGAGTGGCGCAAGGATGCGGATGGAGTGTATCATCTTGTAGGGTACGTTGAGCGTGATCTGCAAGTAGACGTAGGGGTTTGTAATAATAATCCGCCGCTGATAAAACCTATTACGGATACCTGCGTTTTAGCCGGTAGCAGCTTAACTAAAAATATTTATTCAACCGATCCTGACGGTAATGTAATTAAATTGACTGCCAGCGGAGGCCCGTTTAACGTGGCTTCTTCTCCGGCTACCTTTGCTTCTGCACCGGGCCTTAGTCCGGTAAACGGTACATTTAATTGGCAAACAAACTGTTCACATATTCGCCGAACGGCATACCAAGTTACCGTAAAGGCAGAAGATCAGGTGACTTTAACAAATCCGAGTAACATTAACCTGGTCGATTTTAAAACCTTTAACGTAACGGTTGTTGCCCCTCCTCCCTTAAGCTTTACCGCGGTGCCGATAGGATCGAACGTACAATTGAGCTGGAAAAAACCGGTATGCCATTTAACTACGGGAAATAAAATTGAGCGTTATTGCGTGTACCGTAAAGCAGATTGCAACCCTTGGGCACATTCTATTTGTCAAACAGGTGTACCAAGCTCTTCAGGGTTTGTAAAAATTGGTTGTACGGCAAGTATAAATGATACTACATTTTTAGATAACAATAACGGGAACGGGTTGTCGCAAGGAACCAATTACAGTTATGTAGTAGAGGCAGTCTATTCTGACGGAGCATTAAGTTACGCCTCCACACAAACATGCGTGCAGTTAAAGCGCGATGTGCCCATTCTTGTTAATGTAAGCATTATGACAACCAATGCAACTAACGGTTCTGTTTTTGTAAGATGGATAAAACCAATGTTGGGCATTAATGCCTTGGATACAGTTGCTGTGCAGGGCCCTTATGAATTCAGGTTGATGCACTACGACGGTTTCACCGGGACCTATGCGCAGGTTTATTCTGTTACCAAACCTTATTTCAGAGCATTTAACCAGTTAAGCGATACTACCTTTATACATACAGGCCCCACAGTAAATACGGTAGCCAATGCCCATACCTATAAAATTGAGTTTTATGCTCACGGGCAATTTGTAGGAAACGGGCAAAAAGCGTCTTCTATATTTTTGTCTATCGGCTCAAGCGATAATGCATTAACCTTAAGCTGGCAACTGCAGGTGCCATGGGCTAACTCCTCGTATAATATTTACCGGAAACTTCCCGCGCAAACCAACTATGTATTCTTAAACAACACTTCGGCGCTTACTTATACGGATAACAACCTGGTAAACGGTGCTTTATATTGTTATAAAATAGAATCTATCGGGCAGTATTCTGATCCTACTATCGGGAGGCCTTTAAAAGATACAAGCCAGGAAGTGTGTGCAAAACCTATTGATACTACCCCGCCTTGCTCTCCTACGCTTACGATCGAATCAGATTGTACCATCCCTACTTTACTGTTGCGATGGAATAATCCTAACCATTTTTGCTGCGACGATGCCGTAAAATACAATCTGTATTTCGCAGAAACGGAAGATGCGGCTTTAGTGCTGATTGACTCTATAAAAATTATGAGTGATACTATTCTTGCGTTTGATAATTTAATTTCTATTGCGGGTTGCTATGCTATTACGGCCATCGATTCATTTAATAATGAAAGTATACAAAGCGCGAAAATTTGCGTGGATAATTGCCCCGAATACGAATTGCCCAATGTAATAACCGTGAACGGTGACGGTATTAATGATTTTTTCAGACCGATTAAAAATAAGTTCATTAAAGACATTGACATCACCATTTATAACCGTTGGGGTAATTTAATTTTTGAAACGACCGATCCTAAAATTAACTGGGACGGTAAGTCGTCGCAAATGAAACAGCTCGTCACGGAAGGCACGTACTTCTATGTGTGTAAGGTAAATGAGATCCGAGTCGCCGGCATAAAATCGAGGTACTTGAAAGGGTTTATACAGGTATTTCATAAGTAGTTCCGGTAACAGATATGCTAAAGCGTACCACATTTATATTTACGGTTTTAGTGGGGTATATTATTTTGCAGTTTTTATGGTGGGAAGTATTACTCGTTCGCCAGTCGAATGATATTATTTCCAAAGAACAAAAAATTGCGGCGTTATCATCGCCCGACCGCGAAATCATTATTCGCGACATTGCTGCATTGGAGCAGAAAAAGATGAAACGCGTATACATGATCGTTGGAGAAGGGTCTGTTTTTTTATTACTTCTATTGTTTGGTATAAGTCTCGTGCGTCGTTCTATACTTAAGGAAACAGAATTGGCGAACCGGCAAAAGAATTTTATACTGAGCGTGTCGCACGAATTAAAAACACCTATTGCTGCAAGCAAGCTGCAATTACAAACCCTTATAAAGCATGATCTGGATCGCGAAAAGCAGAAACAACTTTTGCTGAACGCGTTAAATGAAACAGAGCGATTGCACAAACTGGTAGAAAATGTATTGTTGGCAAACCAAATAGAAAACAGCAATTTAGCAATTTACAAAGAAGCTGTTAATTTGGGTGAATTATTGCAGCAAACCGTTCATCGTTATTTTCAGCCCCAATTAGATCAGGGCATGATTACATTAAACAGCGAAGAAGGAATTATATATGAAGGTGATAAAGACCTTCTTCCTTCCGTTTTTATCAATTTGATTGAAAACGCCGTTAAATACTCATTTAACGTTGTTGATATTGCAATAGATTTAAAAAGTATACAAGGCAGGCCTGTACTGGAAGTGAAGGATAGAGGATGTGGTGTTTCACATACAGAGAAAGAAAAGATATTTGATAAATTTTTCAGAAGCGGCAATGAAGATACCCGCACAACAAAAGGAACCGGCATAGGCTTGTACATTATAAAACATATTTGCGACCTGCATAAAGCTAAAATAAAGGTAATGGACAATATACCGGCAGGAAGTATTTTTAGAGTTCAGTTTTAGAAATTATAGTATGTTTGCAGCTGTGTTTACAGCTTAATCTATATTTTATGACCCGCAAAATAACCATCCTGTTTTTAGGCCTTTTCTTTTTTTACGGATGCCGGAATGAACCCAAACAAGCTGAAAAAGATCCGGAGCTTGCGGCCGGCCCGATAAAACTAAGCTATGCCAAACGCTTTACCGTTAAGCATGAAGATGGGTTTACGGTATTGGAACTTTTAGGAAATAAAAATGATAACGTGGTTACATCCACATTTGTATTGTATAAAACAGGTAAACCAAGGTATAAAAAAGAGGCGTATTATATTCGTATCCCGGTAAAAAAAGTAGCGAGCATGAGTTCAGTATACAGTTTAATGCTGATGGAGCTGAATGAAACGAACAGTATTGCCGCCATTGATAACGTGGATTATTATAATAATACGACTATTCGGCAAAAAGTAAATGAAGGCAGGATAATGGAACTTTCCAAAGGCCCGAATATTGAAATAGAAAAAACAGTAGCTTTAAAACCTGACCTGTTGTTGACTTTCGGCATGGGAAACCCCAACACGGATATCGACAAAAAATTGGTGCAAGCTCAATTACCAATCGCTGTAAGTTTAGATCACTTAGAAGAAACACCCCTCGCAAGAGCGGAGTGGATCAAGTTTTTTGCGTGTTTTTTTGACAAGCAAGCATTAGCGGATTCATTATTTAATATAACCGAAAAAAAATATAATGTCTTAAAAGCGTTAATTAAAAGCGAAGAGCATAAACCCACTGTTTTAACCGAAATAAAATATGGCGATACATGGTATGTGCCGTCCGGGAAAAGTTACATAGCCAACTTAATAGCAGATGCAGGCGGAAGCTACTTTTGGAAAGATGATATGAAACCCGGAAGCACCCCGCTGTCTTTTGAAACAGTGTATTCAAAGGCTAAAGAGTGTGATGTATGGATCAATTTATATAACCTTAATTCTAAAAAAGAATTATTAAGCTATGATGAGCGTTACGGGTTATTTAAAGCATTTAAAGACGGCAAACTTTATAATAACAATAAAATACAAAACGCCAAAGGCTACAGCAATTATTGGGAAACGGGCATTATACGCCCCGATGAGGTTTTGGCAGACTTGATCTTTATTTTGTATCCGAAATTATTACCCGGGCATGCTTTTAGTTACTATAAAAAATTGGAGTAATTTTATAGCCCTGTGGCCTCATCTAAATTTATATTTTATGCGTTGTGCTTAACGGTGTTAGTAGCAGTGTTATCTGTTTGTGACCTGTGTTTTGGCGGTATTAATTTATTTTTAGTGAACACGCAAGATCCGCTATTTTCCACTATCCTGTTCGACATTCGTTTACCTAAAATGCTTACCTGCCTTATTGCGGGCTCGGGTTTAGCCACTTGCGGCCTGTTGTTGCAAAGCTTGTTTCGTAATCCTTTGGCAGGGCCTTACGTGTTGGGTGTAAGTAGTGGCGCAAGTTTATTTGTAGCTATTGCTACCATGGTGCTTACATCGGTTAACATTTCAGGAATGTTCTTTGTAGGGAAAGGCATCATTACAGTATTCTCCATTGCCGGAGCTTTTTTTGTAACACTTATCATATTAGCGGTATCCAAAAAAACAAAAAGCAATGTTACTATTTTATTAGTGGGCTTAATGCTGTCACAGATCCTTGGGGCAACACAAGGCTTAATAGAATACATAAGCAGCGCCGATAGTTTAAAAACATTTGTGATATGGAGCATGGGAAGTGTAGGCAGCACAACCCTATCAGACATTTGGTTTATAGGGCCTCCGGCAGTAATTAGTATGGCACTAAGTTTTACGTTGATCAAACCGATGAATGCTGTTTTATTGAATGAGCAATACGCCCAAAATTTGGGAATCAATATTCACCGCTTACGCATCAGTGTTATTATTATTACATCGTTGCTGGTAGGCTTCATCACCGCTTTTTGCGGCCCTATTGCTTTTGTAGGTATTTCTGTACCCATTGCATCTCGCTTGTTTTTTAAAACGGCTCATCATTTGCATCAATTGGTATTTTGTATGTTGATCGGTTCGGCAGTGATGCTTACAGCCGATATTTTTTGCCAAGTGATCAGCAATCAGTTTACATTACCGATCAACACCGTTACAACATTGATCGGCTCCCCGGTGGTTATTTACTTATTATTCAAATCTAAATTAAGTATCGGATGATAAAATTAGACGCACTGGAAATAGGCTATAAGATCAAGAACCGCGAAATAAGTGTGTTTAAAAGCATGAATGCGGAATTTAATGCCGGCGAATTAATTGGCTTAATGGGAGATAATGGTGTAGGAAAGTCTACCTTATTAAAAACAATTACAGGCTCTTTAAAATCTTTGTCGGGACAAATTTTGTTGAACGGAAAAAATATTAACGCTTACTCTTCGGGCGAATTAGCGCAACTTTTGTCTATTGTTATTACGGAAAAAATAGGTGGCTTTAACCTAACGGTTTGGGATGTTGTGGCAAGCGGCAGAACCCCTTATATTAACATTTTCGGGAAGCTTAACGTGGAGGATGAACACATTATTGTTTCGAGTTTGGAGCAGTTAAGTTTAGTGTCATTAAAGGATAAATTTATGGATGAGCTTAGCGACGGGCAGCGCCAAAAGGTGATGATCGCGAAATCGCTGGCACAGCAAACCCCTGTTATTATTTTAGATGAGCCTACGGCTTTTTTAGATTATAATTCCAAACACCGTTTATTTAAAGTGTTGAAGGAATTGTGTGAAACGCAACAAAAGCTGATCATCGTTTCTTCGCATGACCTTGATCTGATGCGGCCTTATATTACTAAATCGGTAACCTTACAGGAAGGAAACAGTATGGAAATTTTGTAAAAGACCTGCGCAAATTTCATTTTTAAATTTCCCGGCATTATAGTACCTTTAATATATGAACGAACGTATCTGGATCTACACAATCAGTAAAGCTTTAACGGAAGAGCAATTAACCGAATTGAAAAACCGTTGCCAACAATTTGTAAGTACCTGGACGGCTCATGAGGTAAGCCTTGATGCGTCGTTTGAGCTGTATAAAAACAGGTTGTTGATCTTTAAAGTGAACGAAGCAAACTATAATGCCAGCGGTTGCAGCATTGATAAGCAAGTGCGGTTAGTTAAAGAACTTGAGCAGCTTTTCTCAGTTGAATTATTAAACCGTTTATTAGTGGCTTATGAAAAAAATGGAGAAGTAATGGTAGTTAAGCAATCAGAGATTTCCGCTTTATTAAATAGCGGAACTATTAGTGAAACTACGATCGTTTTTGATAATACGGTATCCCAATCGTCTGCTTTAGAGAGTAATTGGAAGCGTCCTTTAAAAGAAACCTATTTGTCAAAATACGTCAGTTCGGATAAAATCTCATCATGAAAACAAGTATCAGTATAAGCTGCTTTTTTGTAGTTACTTTATTATGTGTTGTTTATTCCTGTTCAAAAGATAAAGGCTTAAATCCGGACCTGGCGTTTAATGATCGTTCGTTGTATGACAGTTGTAAAAACAGTTCTGCTTTTACGTATTATAAAAATGATCCTTCCATTGTTTATTCCGGCGTACACGGTCCGCACGGCGCTTTTAAATTGCGCTTTAACAAAACTGCCTATGCTGCCTTAACCGATAACGGTAAACTACCCGCCGGTAAAACATTTCCTGCGGGTTCGATGATCGTAAAAGATATTCAAAGTACAGGATTATACGCGCTGATGTATAAAAAAAGCACTTCGTGGCTTTGGGCAGAAATTAATGCGGATGGAAGCGTTGGATTCAGCACCACCAAGGATGCTACAGCAACATGCATCAGCTGCCACAGCCAAAGCGGACAAAGAGACCTTGCCGTAAGCTTTAATTTTTACTGAGCCATATATTCCAATCCGCTGTCATCGGTATCACAGTGAAAACGTTTTGGCTTTTTCGGTTCAGGTTTTATCACTTTTGCTCCCTTATTCTTTTCAATAATTAATTTAGAGATAATACGGGCACGCTCTCTCTTAATGTCAGCACGAAGTTTAGCGTCTTCTTCGAGGTCAAAATATAGTTGCCCGTCAATAATTGTTTTATCCACCTTTGCATAAACACTTAAAGGATTATCGGTCCATAAAACAACATCGGCGCTTTTACCAACTTTAATACTTCCTACTTTATCATCAATGTGCAGCATTTTAGCCGGGTTCAGCGTTACCAGTTTTAAAGCCTCTGCTTCAGTTAATCCCCCGTATTTAATCGTTTTTGCAGCCTCTTGGTTTAAACGCCTTCCCATTTCTGCATCGTCCGAATTAATAGCCGTATTAACTCCCATCCTTGTAAGTAAGGCCGCATTATAGGGTATTGCGTCCATTACTTCAAGCTTATAGGCCCACCAATCGGCAAACGTAGAAGCATTAGAGCCGTGCGCTTTCATTTTATCCGCTACTTTATAGCCTTCTAAAATATGCGTAAACGTATTTACTTTAAACTTCATACTATCTGCTACATGAAGCAGCATATTTACCTCACTTTGGGCGTAACTGTGGCAAGTTATAAAGCGTTTATTATCTAATATCTCCGCTAAAGCTTCCAATTCAAGATCTTTGCGTGGCTGCACTTTTATTTTTAAAGCCGGGTTTGCAAAATCAACCATTGCTTTTTTATAAGCCGTGGCGCGCGTAAAAAAATCGTAGTAGCATTGTTCAACGCCCATGCGTGTTTGCGGGAAGCGTTGCATATCGGGATTTGTGCCGTTAGAATGTTTTACGTTTTCGCCCAAAGCAAATTTGATGAACTTATCGGCATTTTCATATTTAAATTCTTCGGGCCCTTTGCCCCAGCGCAATTTTATTAAGCAGCTTTGTCCGCCAATAGGATTAGCTGAGCCATGCAGGAGCTGAGCCGTTGTAACACCCCCGGCAAGTTGCCTGTAAATATTAATATCCTCTA
>JBBRHI010000095.1:0-8313 GCA_038222995.1 Bacteroidia bacterium
GTTCCTTGGTCTGTATTATTTGTTTGATACATGCCGTTAATACCAACAGTTGATTCCCACCCTTTCTTTTCGGGCAAATAAAATTTTAAATCATAGGTAGCGGTTTGTAATTTCAGGTAAAGGCCTGCAATGCCGGGATTCTCGGGATGTGCAAATTCCCTCCGGATACTTTGCTGGTAGCCGAGCTTTACCGCTAACTTACTTTGCTTAATATAAAATTGGTTCACGGAAAATAAACGGTAATGTTGTACGCGTTGATGAACAGCACCTATGGTATACGAATTTAATTCGTCGTTACTCACAATGGGCCTTACTGTATCCGCTTCCGTAGTTTGTTTGGTAAACTTACGTGTCACAGAGTCGCGACTGCCATCAGGTATTTCCTGCAGGTTATCATAAATGCTCATGTTTAAATGCGAATAGCCCCATTTTCGGTTTATGCCTAAATAAGCATTAAGGTCTTTTTCTTTATAGCCTGTATTATAAACCCTCCCGTCGTATTTATTTTTAAAGTTGGTTGCTTCTTTATACGAGCCTCGTGCCCCAAATACAATGCCTTTTGTATTCCCCGAAAAAGCGCCGGACGCAGCATACAACCCGTTATTACTTTGATAATTTGTTTGGATGCTTCCTTTAATTACCCCTTCGGGCGCTGTGTTTGCAGGTAATAAATTAACGACTCCCGCAAGCGCATCCGATCCGTAAATTAAGCTGGCGGGACCTTTTATCACTTCTATCCGGTCAATTAAGAACTGATCAATTTCAATGCCGTGTTCGTCGCCCCATTGCTGCCCTTCCTGCCTTACACCATCAAACAAGGTTAATACACGATTGTACCCTAAGCCCCTGATGTAAGGCTTCGAAACGTTAGGCCCTGTGCTTAATACATTTACCCCCGGCACTTTAGCAATGGCATCTATGATATTTGTAGCCGAACTTTGCTCAAGGTATTTTTGATCGACGGATACCATCGGTACCGGGTTTCTCCGGACTTCAGTAGCTTTTGAAACCCCTGTTACCACAACCTCATTGGCTTCCATGTGCGATTGCTCCATTTCTATACTAACGGATTTGGTGCTTGCCAAATCAATCGTTTTAATAACAGTTTGGTAGCTTAACAATCTTACCTGCAGCAATGCTTTAACCTGCGGCAGGTTCTTTAATTCAAATGATCCGTCGACATTGGTAACGGCCGAAACCTTTAGATCCGGAAAATACAGAACGGCTCCCGGCAACGCTTCATTGGTTTGTTTATCTTTTATAATTCCTGTTAAGGACGATTGAGAATAGGTATGGTACGATATATATAATGCAATGATGCATAGGATTTTTTTAATAGACATAAGATTTAGTTTGTGAAAAAGAAAATTATGTTTTCCCCCTTAGCTTACAAAAACTCCGTAAACAGTATTATTTTACCGGGTCGAAACCGCTTCCTCCCCATGGATGGCAACGCAAAATACGTTTCAGCGCCAGCCAGCTTCCTTTAAAAGCACCGTATTTGTTAATTGCATCGATGCCGTATTGTGAGCATGACGGTGTATAACGGCACGAGGGCTTTAAAAGCGGAGAAATACTGTATTGGTAAAAGCGAATGATCGCTAAGGGTATAAACTTCAATAATTTAATTTTAAAGGTTAATGACTTAATTAATTTACCGGGTAAATTAGGCCATTGGCGGGCCCCGCAGAGGCGAGGTATTATATTGAAATTGGGTTACATCTTCCGGGGTATAAAGAAAAGAGGTTTCTCTTTGCTCTTTTAAAGGAAGAAAATTCAGGATGAATTTAAAAACGGTATAGTAAACAGGGGTGTCAAATTTCTCAAAATTACAATCCCTTGTATTTTGATCATCGTTAAAAGAAAAGCCCGAAGATATTGATTTTACTGCATCATGCGTATGCCCCAGCAAGTTGTGGATATACACTTTAGGAACTGATGCAAATAATACAACAGCCAGTAAAAAGGAAGAAAATAGTATTTTATATTTTGCTTTCAACACTGCAAATATATATCTTTTTTAATAAACAGAATAATAATAATGGTTTTGAAAGCCGGGAAGAGTTTGTTTCAATAAATACAACTACAGTATAAGACGAACGTATGCCGATAGTTTATACTTATAGGTGTTGCTGCAGAATAATGTGGAAGGATATATTCAATTTATATGTTATCTTCTTTCTTTGTCTTTGAACAAAAGTAATTTGATTGCATTTACATTCTTTTTTTTGGCGTATCCGCCGGCTGGCGGACCGGCTATCACTTCAATTCCCGCATGAGACGTAACTACGACTCAGGACATAAAATTAAACCCTAAATCTTCTGTGTTTTCAAGGTTATTATTTTCATAATAGTGTTTAATATTAATCCGCGCCAAAGATGCAAAGGGTTTAGTTCTTTTGTTCGCGCCCTTCAGCGAACAAAAAACCGAAGTGAAACGGAGCCCGTCGCAGCTTGCCCAGGCGTCCAAAAAAGAAATAAATTTAATTGTGACAACCTAATGTATTGGGCTTCAGATTTCAATATATTCTACAGCATCTTATAATCAAATGCTCTTCATCCGAATTTTTACAGTATTTATAACACAAAAAATAATAGAATCGTCATAAGGTCGGCCATTAAAGTAACCCACAGTATTTTACCGGTTAGCCGATCAAGTCCGTCGTTAAAGAATAGAGATATAACGGTAATAAATAAGATGACGCAGTACAGTTTAAAATCCGAATCGATGCTATATTTCCATCTCCAACCGGGGTTAGTTAAATAGATCGCTTTGCCGAAGATGTTTTGTTCTACGCGTACCGTATCGTTTGTCTTTAAATCAGGTATCTCAAAGTCTGTAAAGTTGGAAGTATAAGATCGTGCATTGGTCTCTAAAAATAAAGTGGTGTTTTCAAACGTTCCGTAGCCTGATTCTCTTTTATAAGATTCAACGTGTTTATCTTTTACAATTTCTTTTTTAATACCCGTTGCTTTATTAAAAAGAAGGGCAACAACTACAAATAGAATCATATAAAATGGCCTTATAATCCATGCCGCTTTAAAAAGAAAACTTTTCCTGAAAATTTTATTATAAAGCCTTCGCTTTCGCTTAACAAGTGTATCCTTTTTCCCTGCCAACCTTAAGAGCATTAGTCTTTCTTCATTTGTCAGTCTTGGTTTTCTCATAATGGCGTCAGTTAATTAAATAAAGATGTGATTTCATAAGAGGCATTTGCTTACATCTAAAATGAAGTTGTTTGCAGTGCAATGAATTTAACAATAATTCATCATCCGGTGTATAGGTTTTGTAAACTTAAATAAAGGGATTTCATCTATAAAACCCGGAAGCATCTATTATACACTTATAACTTATTTGCTTTCATGCTATTAGGTTTCTGCAAATCAAATATGACTTTTCTACAAATCAAATATGATCCTAAAAATAACTAAAAAGACTTAAGCCATTCTTCTGCATCCGATTGGTTTCTAAAAAACTTTACAGCCTTATTAGTCTGTAACGTTTTTAAATAGAAATTTGCCATTAATTTTTGCGGCAAAGAATTAATCACATAGGCTTTGGCAATAGAATAACTCATGGCCCCGGGACTCGATAATATTTTTATGCTTTCATAAGTTACATTGGCGTAATCGCCTGATACAATCAATACATAGAACTGTTTATTTTCCGTAAAATTTAATATGGTGTTTATGACCTGTTCAGCCTCTGCCTTTCCATACTCTAAATCCTTTGTTGTATTAATCTGGAGAATAGCGTCGCTTCTTAATTTAATGTGGCAAAGCTCGTCAGAAAACTCTTTGATAATTTTAAAGGGTTCGACAATCGTTTTCAAATTACAGGGAGATTTAGTATTGTATTAAAATTATTGTTTTTTTAGGACAAATAAAAATATTTAACATGCTTCTGCCATTCATGCTCAACCCGGAAACTGAATACTTCGTGGATAAAAAGAAAGCAAACATCTATTATATACAACACTTTAAATTTCTTTTTACTTAATTTGATACGTGATTTTAGGGCAAAAAAATAATTCAATCTTTAAAGCAAGTGTACATGTTTTTGTCTGGCTTGTTTTATGCAGTATGCCTTATTTTCTTTCTTCCAACGAATCGCCTGCGTTTGATAAGATGTTTAAGTATTCGTGGGTGCCGATGGTATTTTATGCGCTGGTATTTTATACAAACTATTTTATACTGATAGAAAAGCTTTTGTTCAATAAAAAAACCGTTTACTACATACTTATAAACCTTGCTTTAATTATTCTTTGCACCTGGGTTATTTATGAAGTTAAACATTTAATAAGTGCCATGTACCCGATGCCAAAGCCGCCGGTTTTAACGTTAAATCATCTGCATAAGCCTTCCGTAAAATTATTTATTTATAAGGATGCCATATCACTTATTATTCCGATAGTCGTTTCAATAGCCGTTACTATAACTGAAAAATGGACACGGACTGAATTTGAAAAAAAAGAGGCGGTAAGTGAAAACCTTAATTCAGAGCTGCAACATTTAAGATACCAGTTACAACCGCATTTCTTTTTTAACTCTCTTAATAATATCTATTCACTCATCGAAAGCTCGCCGGTTGTTGCACAGGAGGCCGTTCACAGCCTTGCGCAACTCATGCGCTATATGTTGTATGATACAGATTCAGGTGTCACAACTTTAAACAAGGAAATTGAGTTTATGACACAGTATATTAATTTAATGAAGTTAAGAGTATCAGACAAAATAACTGTTATCACAGATTTCCCCATACTTAAAGAAGAATATAAAATAGCGCCGTTATTGTTTATTTCTTTTATTGAAAATGCCTTTAAGCACGGCATATCTGCTACCCGGCACGCAGAACTTCTTTTTAGTTTAACGGTTCGGAATAATACCGTCCGCTTCACTGCGCAAAACACTAATTTCCCGAAAACGGATAAGGATAAAAGCGGTTCCGGAATAGGTTTAAATAACATTAAAAAACGCCTTCAATTATTATATCCCAATAACTATATATTTGAAACGAAAGTAGCAGACGATGTTTTTAAAGTAGTCCTCACCATTGATCTGAACAATAACTAGTATATTTATATAATGGTAAAAATGAATTGTTTAATAGTAGATGATGAGCCCCCGGCCCTTGATCTCATTGAGAGCTACGTAAACAAAACGCCATTTCTTGAATTAAAAGGAAAATGCCTCAATGCGTTTGAAGCAATGCGTATTTTAAATACAGAAAAAATTGATCTTATTTTTCTGGACATACAAATGCCTGATATGTCGGGAATAGAATTCAGTAAAACACTGGCTGCCGAAATAAAAATAGTTTTTACCACAGCCTTTAAAGATTATGCTTTTGAAGGCTTTAGGGTAAATGCGGTTGATTACCTTTTAAAGCCTTTTAATTATGCCGAATTTTTAAAGGCCGCGAATAAAGTTTCTGAGCGATTTAATTTCCCTGTTGAAAAAAGAGAACATTCTCAAAAAGACAATTTTATTTTTGTAAAATCAGAATATAAGCAGGTAAAAGTTAACCTGGATGAAGTGATGTATTTTGAGGGATTAAAAGATTATGTAAAAATCTGGCTCACCTCACAGTCTAAGCCTATCCTAACGCTTATGAGCCTTAAAACCCTGGAGCAGGAATTGGACCCCTCTAAATTTTTACGGATTCACCGCTCTTTTATCGCAGCGTTGGATAAAATAGAATCTGTTGAAAGAAGCCAAGTGATCATTAATAAAGAACGGATTACTGTAGCGGAACAATACAAGGAAAAATTCCGAGAATTTCTGGATAAAAAATCATTTCATTAAAGTCATAAAGCTCCAACGGTATTTTAACCCCGTTCTTCTATAACCTTATTCCAAACATCTATTCCTGTTTTTAGTATACGGTAATTATTTTAGCTTTGTTGCGTGAATAAACTTCTTAGGCTATTAAAACTTTCCTTAAGTGCAGTGCTTTTAGGATCAATTATACAGTCGGCTTTTACAAGCTGCTCAAAAGTAACGTATAGTCACTTAAAGTGGCAATCCACACCTGCCGTAACCGATGGTAAACCTATGGAGTGGAGTATCCCTTTAAAATTTTTTGATAAAGAAAGTAAGCTGAATTACGATATATCAAATGATAAAAACAACCTGTACGTTATTTTTAAGATCACGGATGAACTCACAAAAATGAGGGTATTAAATTCGGGGATGCAATTTGCCATTGATGTAAAAGGAAAGAAAACATTTCCTGTAAGTATTAACTACCCCTTATCCTCCGAACATAATGTACAGTCGGGCGGAGATATTGCTTATACAAATGAATCCGGGAATGTTAGTGAAGAAGCTATTATGGCGGCATCAAAACAAATGATGAGGCTGTCGGGCTTTAACCCTGAGGTAAAAGAGGGCCTGGTGCCGCAAAAAAACGAATACGGAATACATGCAGCTATGACGGTAACGGGCGATGATATTTTGTATTATGAACTCTCGGTACCCTTTAAAACCTTTTATAAAGAAACATTAACCGGCGCAGATACTGTTAACCCCTTTAGTTTCGAGATCACTTTTAACCCGGTGACGGAAGCAAAACCAAATCCCCTGGACGATGCGGGAGATGCTAATTCACAAAACGGTGCAGGTGGCGGAATGCCGGGTGGTGGCGGCTCTATGCCCGGCGGTGGTGGAGGAATGCCGGGTGGCGGCGGTATGCAACACCACAAATCTGATATTACTCCCGGAAGTGAAAAACATACAGTGGTCCAAAAATTAAAGTTATCACTTAAATAAATTTTTTCATGAAAACTGTACTTTGCCTTTTTGTAATAGGTTTAATAATGAGCACAACAGCCTATGCACAGTCTGTTCCTTTATCGGGCAGCGTGTCCGATAAATCAGGGACCCTGGTAGGCTCATTGGTGAAAGTGCTTACTAAGGATTCTGCTTTTGTAACAGGCTCATCAACCGACGGCGACGGTAAATTTAATGTTGACCTGAGTGCAAATACACGTTATATTTTTCAGATATCGTTTTTAGGTTACAAAACGCTAAGTCGTATCGTGGAAGTAAAAAATGAGCCGATCGTACTGGGAACTATTACTTTGCAGGAAGACGCAAAAACATTGAAAGAAGTAGTTGTGGAAACTGTGCAAACAAGAGGTACACAAAAAGGAGATACAACCCAATTTAATTCAGACGCTTTTAAAACTAACCCTGATGCTACCGCGGAAGACCTTGTTAAAAAAATGCCCGGCATTACTTCCGATAATAACGGTGTAAAAGTAAACGGTGAATCTGTTAGCAAAGTTTTGGTGGACGGCAAGCCTTTTTTTGGTGATGACCCTAATGCCGCTCTAAAAAACTTGCCTGCGGAAATTATAGATAAGATCCAGGTATTTGATAAAGCAAGTGATCAATCACAGTTTACAGGGTTTAATGATGGGGATCAGCAAAAAACGATCAACATTATTACCAAAAACGGAAAAAACGTAGGTCAATTCGGTAAGGTATACGGAGGTTACGGAACGAATGATCGGTACAATGCAGGCGCTACAGTAAACAGTTTTAATAATAAAAGAAGAATTTCATTGCTGTTACTTTCTAATAATATCAATCAACAAAACTTCAGTATCTCGGATATTATGGGAGTAATGGGTAATTCCGGGCAAAGCGGGGGAGGGGGCGGCCAGAGAGGCGGCGGTGGACCCGGTGGTGGCGGAGCTGCAAGCAGTTTGTTAACCGGGCAGCAAAGCGGTTTAACGGCTACACAATCGGCCGGCTTAAACTATTCGGACGCCTGGGGTAAAAAAATAAATGTATCAGGGAGCTACTTTTTTAATTATACTAACAATAATAACCTGTCAAATATTGTAAGAACATATTACACCGATAATAATTTAATTTACAATCAAAACAACACAAACAAAACCGATAACCAAAATAACCGCGTTAACTTCAGATTTGAGTATAATATAGATTCAAGTAATAAGCTTACCATAGTGCCAAGCTTAAACCTGCAGAGAAATACTACAAATAGCGTGCTTTTAGGAAGCAATACCATACTCGATAATATTTTGTTAAGTCAAACCAATACCAATTCTAAAATGAATAACCTCGGGTATGACTTTTCTAACTCTATCTTATACCAGCATAAGCTTGCTAAAAAAGGAAGAACCATTTCTTTAAACATAGGAACTCAGCTTACCGAAAAAAGTAACGACGGAAGTTATCTTTCGGATAATAGTTACACAGATACCACAACTGTGCTCGATCAGAAATACGGTACTTACAGTAACAGTAAAAAAGTATCGGCTAACCTGTCTTATACAGAAC
>JBBRHI010000096.1:0-8237 GCA_038222995.1 Bacteroidia bacterium
AGGATGCAGAAACCGATGAATTTATTTGTGAGATCACAGAAGAAGGACAGGAATTTATTTTATTGCCCGGCGGAAGGGGTGGTTTAGGAAATGCACATTTTAAATCGTCGACTAACCAAACACCTCGCTACTCACAACCCGGAGAAGACGGTAAAACCGAATGGAAAGTACTTGAACTAAAAGTATTGGCCGATGTTGGTTTAGTAGGATTACCTAATGCCGGTAAATCAACCTTATTATCTGTTATATCTGCCGCTAAACCAGAAATTGCTAATTACCCTTTTACCACTTTAACACCTAATTTAGGAATTGTTCCTTACAGAGATTATAAAAGCTTTGTTGTAGCCGATATTCCGGGCATTATTGAAGGGGCAAGCGATGGGAAAGGGCTTGGAACAAGGTTCTTAAGGCACATTGAACGAAACTCAAGTTTACTGTTTATGGTAAGTTGCCAAAGCAGTAATATATATGAAGAGTATAAAATATTACTGAACGAGCTCAAACAATATAATCCCGAGTTACTTGATAAACAACGTTTGCTCGCTATCTCGCAATGCGATACGATTGATGAAGAATTGATTGAGGAGCTCGACAAAGACCTTAAAAAAAGAATGAAGGGGAAATTTAAGATCCCGTATATTTTTATTTCATCACAATCCGGATATAATATTCAGCAACTAAAAGATATGCTGTGGCAGCAATTAAATTAGTGGTTTAGGAATAGATCGTAGCCTGCTTGTTCGTTAAATCAATTCATTTTAGACCAATCATAGTTATAGAAATTAAATTACAGGTATTTTTATAACATGTTTACTTGGCTGTTTAAATTAGGAGATTGGAAAATCACGCATTACTTGCCTCAGCACATTAAAAAATGCGTTATAGTAGCTGCGCCGCATACCAGTAACTGGGATTTTATGTACGGTATGGGCGCTATAAAATTAATGAAGCTTAAAATGCGGTTCACCATTAAAAAAGAATGGATCAAATTTCCTTTTAAAAAATTGATGTACAACCTGGGTGCTTTACCCATTGATCGTGGTCAAAATGCTGACGGAACAAAGAAGGGAACGGTAGAAGCTATTGCTGAATTATTTGACACACACAAGGATATTTTATTGCTCATTACCCCTGAAGGCACCCGTTCAAAGGTCGAAAAATGGAAGACCGGATTTTATTACGTTGCCCTAAAGGCTAAGGTACCGTTGGCTCTCGGCTTTATGGATTATGCTAAACGCGAATGCGGGATCGATAAGATCATTTATCCGACAGGCGATTTTTATAAGGATATGAAAGAGATTATGGATTTCTACTCTACAAAAACGGGAAAAAATCCTCAAAATTTCTCTGTAGATACTTCTTTTAGCCTTTAGTTAGTTTAGGGGCGTATTTATATAAATTGTACTTTTGCAGTCAGTTAAAGGGTTTGTTTTGAAAAAACGGTTCCAAATATTTTTTTCTACACTTTTGTTGTTAAGCTTAAGCTGGCAATGCAGTGCAAAAAGTATAATCTACTTTAACTTTAAATACCGTCAAAATAAACTTGTACAAACACTTTGCGAAAACAAAAACAAGCCCGGCAGCTGTTGTAAAGCAAAATGTTATTTAGCAAAAGAAATTAAAAAAGAAGAGAAACGCCAGTCCGACCTTCCTTCTTCACTTAAAGATAAAACGGAGAAATCCGAATTGGTTGCAGGAGCAGTTTCTTTTTTAAGCCTGCAAAATTGCATTATTCAAACCATTGCTTTTTATTATTATCAAACTATTCCGGATTTTTGTTCGGACCCTCTCTTTCACCCTCCAACAGCTTAATGTAATAGGAATAGCAGATGTGCAAACACACCGGCTATCTAAATTATCCTAATGCAATACATTAAACATGAGCTGAATGAAAATAATCATTTTTATTTTTCTGTCCTTAACTGTATACCTGATCAATGAATACCGCCTGATCAAAAAATACACAAAGGCCATCGAAAAATCCGATAAAAAATAATAACCTATTTCTTTCATGAATTTGTATTTCTTTTTAGTAAAGAAGAATATAACCGTGTGAAGAAATTTAAACTGCATTTAAAAATGAAACAGATATATAAACTATTGACATTACTTTTAGTTGTAACGGTAATGCCAAGTTGTAAAAAAACAACGAAGCCCGTTGCACCTGAGCCTATGGAGGCTTTTTCGAGTACACCCACAGGCAGCCTGCAATTAGAATTTGAAGCCATGGCAGGCGATTCTGACCTGCTTTTTTCAACAAAAACATATACAAACCAAGCCGGTAATACATTTAATATTACTATGTTTAGGTACTACATCAGCAATGTTAAGATCACAAAAAACGATAACACTGTATGGGCAGAACCAAACAGCTATCATTTAGTGGACCATACTGATGCCTCCACCACTGCAATTAAAATACAGGGTGTTCCCTATTCCGATTATAAAGCCATTGAATTTATGATAGGCGTGGATAGTGCAAGCAATGTTTCCGGAGCGCAAAGCGGCGACTTGGATCCGGCTAAGGGAATGTTTTGGAGCTGGAACAGTGGTTATATTATGGCAAAAATGGAAGGCACATCTCCTCAGTCTTCAGCTACTGATCATAAGCTTACCGTACATGTAGGTGGTTTTAGCGGCACTAACTCCGTACTTAAAGTCATTGCGCCTTCTTTTAACGGGAGTATGGCAACGGTTACAAGTGCTGTTACACCTAAGATTCGTATAAAAAGCGATATGATGCAATGGTTTCAATCACCAAACAGTATTAATTTCAGCACACTCAACACAGTACACATGCCCGGCACCGATGCTAAAAAAATATCCGATAATTACGCCGATATGTTTAGTATATCATACATTCATAATAACTAAGCCGTATGATAAACATAAAATGTAGTGTGCTGTATATTTTTTTAAGTACTTCTTTTTCTTCTTTAGCCTGCGATATTTGCGGAAACTTTATGGGGGTTACGCCTTATAACAATCGTAACAGCATTTCTTTTTTGCATAGGTACAGGATCTTTAACGGGTATAGGGATTATCAAAACAGGAGTAACTTTTTTCCTGCGGCAGCTTACAGGGCAGCACATATATACCATCAGGTGGATACAGCTTCTGCTATCTTTAATAAACACTCGAGTAATGATTTTGAATCCTATAAAGTATTTGAATTAAGAATGAAGTACTTTGTACATAAAAGACTAGAGCTGAATGTATTTATACCCGTGTTGGATAATAAAACTAAAACCAACGAAGTCTATTCACATCATACCGGTTTTGGTGACATGTCTTTTAATGCCGGTTTCCATGTAATATTGCCTAAAGAAGATCGTAAGGTAAAACAGAAGCTTGTAATAGGAGCAGGTATAAAATTACCAACAGGCAATTTTTATGCGCATGATCAATACAGTAACCGCTTACCTTTTGAAATGCAGCCCGGAACCGGTAGTTTTGATGAATTTGTTTACTTTAATTACATTTTAATGTATGAAAAAGTAGGGGTGAATGTGAATGCTAATTATAAAATGAACGGCCGTAATATTTATCATGAAAAGGTAAATAACAGTGCAACGGAATTTGCCTCGTTATTTTATAAATTAAAAGTCAGATCAATGGTGTTTTATCCTTCCGCGCAATTTTATTATGAGTACACAAAGGGATTAGAAATTAAGAACAAATTACAGCCCGGTATGGCTGTAAATGCCTTAATGGCGGGGCCGGGGCTTGATATTTATTACAAAGCATTTTCTTTAAATACTTCTTGGCAGTTCACAGTGGCTGAAAAAGTATTACCCGGGGAATTAAAAAGTGCGGGACGATTAAGCATCCGATTAAATTACAGTTTCAGCAGTAAAAAATAATTCTTCTTTGTGTAAGCCAAAAAACCCTGCTTTGCTAAGCAGGGTTTTTTATTAATTCAATCGTTGTATTATTTTACTTTTTCTATCACCATTCCAAAGTCAAGGATCAATGGTAAAGGGTTCAATCTCATGCCTTGTTCAAACGTAAAATTATATTTTCCTTTTTGCGGAAAAATTACATTTTGTTTCAAAGGTATTTTATTGTCCCAAAGGTCGCCTGCACCATCGCCTTGCCACTCGCCTTTCTTATTAGCCAATACACATTCTAATGTATCAACCGATTTTTTTCCGTCAGGGTAAGTAGTGGTTAAAAATACAAACAAATTGCTGTAGGGGTAGGCGTCTGCATGGCGAACCGATAAAAATACGTTATGGTAAGCGGCATTATCATCAATTGTTACATCGTACGATAATTTATTTTCCGTTTTCCAGCCCTCTTCCGGTATTTTTTTATACTCACTGAAAACTACATTTTTATTGCACGAAAAAAACAATATACTAAGCAGTATGCAAACCGTTAGTTTAAAAAAATTATGCTTTATCACCGCCATCATTTTTAGGTTTTGGTTTATGGTTATGTACCGGTTTTTTGTGCTGAGGATTCGGATTTTGAGGCTTAGGTTGCCCTTGCCGGTCGTTTTTTTGCGGAGGCTGTTTTAAGTTTTTAGTATGCTGAGGTTGCTGCGGTTTATTTTGAGTGTTCTGCACAGGCTTTGCTTGGTTATTCTGAGGCTTTGTATGCGGCTGACTTTGCCTTTTTGGGTGTTGATTCGGGGTGATTTCATCACTAGCTTGCCCGGCATCGGCAACAGGTTTTTGATTAGGGTTATGCCTTTTCTGATTATTGTTTTTTGGTTTGTTATGTTGATGTTTCTTACGGGCATCAAAACGCGTTAACGAATCCTGGCCTACTACATTTTCATAATCCGGTTGTTTTACCTCCTGTAATTCTTTATACTGTTTTGGCTCTAACAGATCGGCAGGTTTAATATTCTCGGCATTTAGTTTAAAAATTTCTTTGGTGCGTTCAATAGAAAGTCCGTGAAATACATCCGGTTCACTTGTATACGACCACCAGATAATGCGTTTAAAAATGTCTGTTTTTTGATGAAATGCGTATCCTTTTTCAGTAGCTAATTTTTTATTATCAATTTCCGGGAACTCTTTTAACGCATCCATATAACTGTCGAGCTCATAATTTAAGCAGCACTTTAACTTACCGCACTGTCCTGCCAATTTTAAGGGGTTTAACGATAATTGTTGGTAACGCGCAGCAGAAGTAGTAACCGTTCTGAAATCATTTAACCAGGTAGAGCAGCATAACTCTCGCCCGCATGAACCTATGGCGCCAAGCCTTGCAGCTTCTTGCCTCGCCCCGATCTGGCGCATTTCAATCCGTACCTTAAATTCATCGGCCATTACCTTGATCAATTCTCTAAAATCAACCCTGCCGTTAGCTGTATAGTAAAACACCGCTTTACTCTTATCGCCCTGGTATTCTACGTCGCTGATCTTCATTTGCAGGCCGAGTTTGAGCGCAAGCGTACGCGCTTTATACATGGTTTCTACCTCAAGGCTTTGGGCTTCACGCCATTTATCGATATCCTGTTGTTTGGCTTTACGGTATATTTTTTTTATTTCTTCACTGTCGTAGCTTACATTTTTCTTTTTCATTTGCAGCCTCACCAGTTCTCCGGTTATAGAAACTACACCAATATCATGGCCCGGAGAGGACTCCACTGCCACTACATCACCCACATGTAATGATAAATTATTAACGTTCTTGAAAAATTCTTTACGCGAATTCTTAAATCGGATCTCCATAACATCGCAGGGTACCTGTCCGTCGGGCAAGTTCATATTGCCTAACCAATCAAATACATTCAGCTTATTGCAGCCGCCGCCTGTTCCGCATGATCCGTTATTATTACACCCTTTCGGAATGCCGCTATTATCATGCCCCGTAGAGCAACTTGTACAAGACATATCAATTTTATATTTTAAAGCTATAGCTAAACATTGTTTAGAAAATAGTTTACCGGATTAAACACTAATTAGTCCTCTTTAAAAAAGAGTTGCATAAATATACTTAATTTTACAAGAATAATTTATCCTATTTAACATTGTTATAAAGGATATTTTTTTATAAACAAACTTATATATTTAAACCACTAATTATGATCGCATTTATTACGGGAGCCACGTCGGGCATAGGAAAAGCAACAGCTTTAACTTTTGCGGAAAACAAGTATAACCTCATTATTACAGGCAGGCGCAGCGAACGGTTGAAAGAATTGAAAAATGAAATTATAAATAAGTACGGCGTAAAAGTATTGGATCTGTGTTTTGATGTAAGAGACGAACAACAGGTTAAAAATGCCGTAACTACTTTACCCGATGAATTTAAAAATATTGATGTATTGGTTAATAACGCCGGATTGGCCGCGGGCCTGGCTCCTTTGCAGGATGGGCAGATAGAGCATTGGGAACAAATGATAGATACAAACATTAAAGGATTATTATACACATCGAAACATGTAGCTCATATAATGATCAACAATAAAAAAGGTCATATTATAAATATAGGATCTATAGCAGGTAAAGAAGTGTATGCCAACGGAAATGTATATTGCGCTACTAAACACGCGGTAGATGCCTTAAACAAAGGAATGCGAATCGATCTGTTGCCGCATCACATAAGAGTTTCTTCCGTAAATCCGGGCATGGTGGAAACAGAATTCAGCATTGTGCGGTTTGACGGCGACGAAGAACGCGCTAAAAAAGTATATGAAAACATTGTGCCTTTAAAACCGGAAGACATTGCAGAAACTATTTACTGGGTCGCTTCACGGCCTGCGCACGTAAATATTAATGACATTTTAATTATGCCGACCATTCAGGCAAACGCAACTACACTATTAAGGTAATTACTTTCCTTCGATCCAATTGACTATTTTCTTGCAATCGGGGCTTTTAAAAGAAGCCACATGATCTACTAAAAAGCCGTTTTCATCGATCATGTATTTTTGGAAATTCCATTTAACGGAACTGTTCTCAACACCGTTTTTTTCTTTGGAGGTCAGCCATTTATAAATGTCTGCCGCATGATCGCCTTTTACGTCTATTTTTTCCATCATCGGAAATGTAACCCCGTAATTTTTTGTACAAAATGTTTTAATATCAGACCCCGAGCCGGGATCCTGGTTGCCAAACTGGTTACAGGGAAACCCTACAATAGCAAAGTTTTTATCTTTATACTTTTCATATAACGCTTCCAATTGTTCAAACTGGGGTGTAAATCCACATTTGCTGGCGGTATTTACAATCAGTATTTTCTTGCCTTTAAGAGACGAAAAATCAAACTCTTTCCCGTCAATCGTATTTACCTTAAAACTGTAAATAGCGGAAGTAGGCGTACCTTTAAACTTAAAAAAAGAAAACATCATAAAAGCGGTTGCGGTTATAATAAATATAACAATTGTTTTACTCATTTCATATAAACCTTTAGCATAATAATTGTAATAATAAGAAAAAAATCACTACGTTTGAAATAATTGGATTTTAAGACTTATATACCATGAAGAAATTATACGCCGTTTTTTTGATTTTGTTTAGCGCAGCTACCTTTATAAATGCCCAAACAATTTTTGTTACTCCCCAAAATTATGAAAATTTAAAACAGACAGGGAAATTAAACCCTAAATTAAACTACCGTTTGTTGCCTGCAAGCGCTAATAACAAACCCTTTGCACTAACGCCCCAAAACTTACAAAGCATTACACAAATGCCTTCCGTGGCGCAAACCGCTACAAATACTGCCTGTCAGTGTTTAGTGCCTTTGGACGCAACGTTCTCTGTGGTTCCTATTACATCAGGCGTAGCTCCTGATTACCGTAATGACGACGGTTCAACCGCTTCTATACCTTTAGGATTTAATTTTTGCTTTTACGGCGTTACGTATACAAGTTGCTATATTAACAATAATGGTAATATCTCTTTTGGAAGTCCCTACTCAACCTTTAGCTCTAACCCGTTCCCTGATCCTAGTTTTGTAATGATAGCGCCATTTTGGGGAGATGTAGATACACGAAATACCGCCAGCGGGTTACCTTATTACAAAAAAACGGCTACTTCGTTAATTGTAAAGTGGAGCAATGTAGGCTACTATAGCAGCATGGTTGATAAATTAAACGATTTTCAATTAGTGATTACAAATGGTTCCGACCCGTCTTTACCAAACAACAACAACGTAGCTTTTTGTTACGGAGATATGCAATGGACAACTGGTTCAGCATCAGGTGGATCAGGCGGATTTGGCGGAACACCTGCTACAGTGGGCGTAAATAAAGGAGACGGTATCAATTTTGTACAAAT
>JBBRHI010000097.1:0-8232 GCA_038222995.1 Bacteroidia bacterium
AAAAAATTACATTTTCATAATGGGCTTTATAACATAAAACAAACTTATATCACTAAATACAATTGTGCCGTTTCTGTTAAACAAGCCATTGATGAAAATTATTACAGAGGTTTATTGAAAATTGCGTATAATTTGAGTGATTCCTTACTCGCGCAAAAAGCAATTAATTATTTTAGGATCCAAGAGCTTAAAATAAATTTAAATGAAAAACTATTAGCTCTCGGAGCTAAACACAAGCCGGTAAAATGCATCTTGAATTTTATCAGAAATAAACCATGAAAATTATTCAGGTAATTAATAGCATAGGAAATGGAGGAGCGGAAAAAATTGTTGTGGAATTATCCAATCATTTTTCGGGTAAAAAGAATAATGTTTTTGTTATTTCTCTTCGGGAAATAGAAAACCGAATGCAGCTTCCAAAATTATTAAATGATTCAGTGAAACTTCGATCTTTCGATAAAAAAAGAGGGCCTGATCTTAGAATTTACTCAAAGCTATATAAAATTTTTAAGTCAGAAAAGCCTGATGTTGTACACTTTCATTTAGATGCAACCATAAAATACATTCTGCCTCTTGTGTTACTGTTTCCGGAAATAGCGTTTGTTCATACCCTGCATAGCGATCTGAATATGGAGAAGAATAGAATATTTGGCAGATTAAACAAGATTCGTTTTATAAACCGTAAAATTAAATTCGTTTGTATCAGTCCAGATATTTTAGTTGAATTTAAAAATAAATTTAAAAACCTTAGCTTTTATTTAATTGAAAACGGGATAAATAAATTAAAAACTACCGACAAATTTAATGATGTTAAAGAGGAAGTGACGAAGCTAAAAGTAAATGACCAAACCTCTGTTTTTATTTCCGTCGGAAGATTAGATCAAAACAAAAATCAGGAATTGTTATGCGAAGTGTTTAAAAATCTGGAGCGGTATAATATTATACATTTAATTATCGGTGATGATCCTACGGGCAATAAAGAGTATTTGAACAAATTATTACAAATAAAAGCCTGTAATACGTACATTTTAGGATCTAAAACAAATGTAGCTGATTATTTAAATACAGCAGATGCTTTTTTAATGTCTTCATTGAATGAAGGCTTGCCCATATCGGCGTTGGAAGCTCTTTCTGTTGGCCTTCCTGTAATTACTACACCCGCCGGAGGTTTAAAAAATTTGATTAATGAGTCTAACGGATTTATTACAAAAAATTTTACAGTTGAAGAATTTCAAAAAGCGATAGAATCATTTTTAGATCTTAATGAAGAGAGTATACATAAGATGAGGATAAATAATATAAATAAGTTCAACGCCTTTTATGACATTGCTATATGTGCTGACAACTATTATAAACTTTACGAGCAAGCAAACTAATGTGCGGAATTGCGGGATATATACATTTTAATAAAGCATTAAAAGCGGAAAAGCCATTATTGCAAGAAATGACTGATTGTATTTCTTATCGCGGCCCGGACGGAGAAGGATTTTATGTAAAAGATAATATGGCGCTGGGCCACAGGCGTTTAAGTATTATTGATCTGAAAACGGGGGATCAACCCATGTTTAGTGATGATGGTAAAAAAGTAATTGTATTTAACGGTGAGATCTATAATTATATAGAGCTCAAAGAAGAATTAATCCGGTTAGGATGCAAATTTAAAACCGATTCAGATACCGAGGTATTAATTAAAGCCTATGAACAATGGGGTTATGAGTGTCAAACTAAATTTAACGGCATGTGGGCTTTTGCTTTGTGGGACGACACCAAAAAAGAGCTTTTTTTATCACGTGACCGTATCGGAGAAAAACCCCTTCATTATGCTGTTTATAATAATACGTTTGTGTTTGGGTCAGAAATAAAATCCATTTTAAAATTCGGGATCCCGAAAGAAATACGCCCCGAACTGATTGAACTCTATTTAACGCTTACTAATATTCCTGCTCCCGATACATTTTATAAACATATTTATAAAGTAATGCCCGGGCATTATTTAACGGTAAAGGAAGGCAAGGTTACTGAAACAAATTATTGGAAACTTCCGCAGGTCAACGAAAAAGATATGCTGACTGATAAACAGCAGGTGTATGAAAAATTTGAAGCGTTGCTTTCAGATGCTGTGAGAATAAGAATGAGGAGCGATGTGCCTTTTGGCGCATTTTTAAGCGGAGGATTAGACTCTTCGGGAATAGTTTCCATTATGGCAAAAACCTCGCAATTTCCGGTTAAAACATTTACAATCGGTTTTGACGATAAAAATTTTGATGAAAGTGAATTAGCAGCGGAAGTAGCAAAAAAATTTAAAACAGACCATCATAGAGATACCGTACTGCCGCATAACTTTAAAAATGCATTAGATCGCGTTGCCTTTCATTACGACGAACCGTTTGGCGATTCATCAGCTATACCTACCGATATTGTTTCAAAGTATGCATCAGAAAAAGTAAAGATGGTATTAACCGGTGATGGGGGAGATGAGGCTTTAAGCGGCTATAACGCGTATAAAGGCATTAAAGTAGCTACAACCATCAACACCTATTTACCGGGTGTTTTTAAAACACTGATTATTGCATCGGTCAATGCCGGCGCTAAAGTTTTTAAAGGATCCTTGCGTTATAAATTAAATAAGGTCGGTAATGTTTTAAAAACTTCCCGGCTTCCTTTTCATATAAGATTAACCGAAAAAATTGCCTGTACAAGTCTTAAAGACATTAAGCAGTTAACCAAAAATATAAAAGGAGTTATTCCTGTTGAGACTTATTTTGAATCTCTCCTCCTGAAATGTCAATTTAAAGATGACTTCTACAAACTAATGTACGTTCATTATATGCATAATTTGCCCAACGATTACCTGGTTAAAGTAGATAGAATGAGCATGGCAAATTCAATAGAGACCCGCGTTCCTTTTTTAGATCACCGTTTAGTAGAATTTATGGCAACAGTGCATAAGGATGTTAAAATGCAGGGCTGGGAATTAAAAAGCGTTCTAAGAAACAGTATCGGAAGAGATTTACCCGCTTCTATTTTAAATGCCCCTAAGCGGGGCTTTGGTATCCCTTTAAGGGAATGGTTTAAGGATAAAGAATTTGACGTGATATTATCTGAAAACTTGAAAAAAGTAAATGAATTATTAGACACGGAAATAATAAAAAAAATTATCACTGAAAATAACGAAGGAAAAAAAGATAACGGTAATTTTATATGGACCCTTTTACAGCTTAATAAATCGCTAAGCTAAATGCTTCGATCCATAAATACCAAATATATTATTTTCGGCACATTCTTCTATGCATTTATAGCTGCCTTATTCCCTGTAGAACAAAAAGCCTTGTATGTTTTAAATTATTTGACGGTATTAATATTTGTATTGTTCATGGATTATTTGGAAAGAAAACCCGAAAATTATTTTACTCAAAAAAAAATGACCTTTTTCATCTTTTATTATTCGGTCTTTTTTGTATTGTGCTACAACCTCATTTCCTATTATTATACAGATAACTTTTATATTTTCAGTGAGGCGGATGCTTTATTATATCATAATGAATCGGAGGTTATGTCTAATTTACCGTTTGTAAAAAGCATTGAATATTACCTGTCGAGGCACGAGTTGGAAGACATGGGGATAGTACTTGTGTTAAGTACTTTATATAAGATCGCAATTTCAAAACTTTTACTAAGCATTACCTACGTTTTTGTTGCCGTAATTACGGCAACCGGGATGTTCAATATTTCTAAACACTTCATGCCGTATAAATATGCATGTTTATGTGCTATAACCTACTGTATGTCATCTTACGTGCTTTGGTTCCATTCATCGGGACTTAAAGAAAGTTTATTGATAATGCTTATTGTATTATTTTACAGCAGCTATTACAATTTAATATTAGGCAAAAAAGCAGTCAGTATATGGGGCGTAATTTTAATGCCGCTGCTACTGTTACTCTTTCGTCCTGTATTATCTATGTTTTGTTTATTGTCTGTTGCATTGGGAGTTGTATTAAACAGAAAATTATCCGTTCCGAAGATCATATTTTTATTCATTGTGTTGTTTGCAGGTATGTATTTTTTAGAACCTATTTTGGGCTCAACAGATAAGTTTTTACTGGGGGGAACAGAATCCATGCTTGAAATTAAAGAGATGGAAGGAATGGTAAAAGGTAGTGTAGCTTTCACCTATCTGGTTAATACACTTTCATCAATGTTCGGCCCATTTCCAAGCCTGCTTTCCACAAAAGTGCACTTAACATTTTATGCTCCGGGCCTTATTTTTAAAATATTTATTTCGGTTATATTTTGGTTTAGCATCATCTACATTATTAAAAACCGATTGAATAAGACCTATCCCATGATCGTCTTTATTATTCTTGAAATGGTATCCCTAACCTATATTTTAGAAGCTTTGGAACTGCGTAAATCCATACCGCACTTTCCTTTAATGTTTATTATTGCATTTATCTTTATCTATAAGTTCGACAGCCATCAGCTTATTAACATTAAAAATCATTTACTTTATAAAAAATCATTCAATATTTTGAGTTTTGCACTTTGCGCCTTAATTATATATTGGAACTTCAGGTAGCAGTATAATTAATGAAAGTACTATTCGTTTTAAGCGGAAACAAAGATAAAAGTTCCAGCCTGGTAGTAAATCAGGCAGAATCTATTACCCGTTACAATAGTAATGTAGAAATAGATTATTATTATGTGAAAGGAAAAGGTTTGTCCGGTTATTTAAATAATGTAAAGCCTTTAAAGGAAAAAATAAAAAACTACGAGCCTGATGTGGTTCATGCACATTATTCCTTTTGTGGTTTTTTGTCGTTTTTAGCTTTCGGAAAAAAACCGGTCATTACTTCGTTAATGGGTAGTGATCTTCATCTAAAAATTCACTGGAGATTTATTTTATTTACTATATCGGCATTTTGGAGCGCCATTATAGTAAAATCCAAAGGGATGCATAAAAAGTATCTTTTGTCAAAAACATATGTGATTCCGAATGGGGTTGATTTTACAAAATATGAAGAGGTCAGTAAAGAATACGCAAGAGCTTCTTTAGGGCTGGATGTAAATAAAACATATATATTATTTTTAGCGGATCCGGATAGACCGGAAAAAAATTTCAAACTGGCAAAAGAGGCTTTTGAACTGATGAATGAGCCCAACGCGGAATTGTTGGTGGTGCATGATATCACGCATGATAAAACAAGACTGTACTACTATGCCGTAGATGTATTGGTTTTAAGTTCTGTTTATGAAGGATCACCCAATGTAATTAAAGAGGCTATGGTGTGCAATTGCCCTATAGTAAGTACCAATGTGGGCGATGTGGAAAGGCTTTTTGAAAACACGGCAGGAAATTATATAGCCGGTTTTACTGTCCCGGATTTTTCAGGAAAGATCAAAACAGCTATTCGGTTTTCAAAGGAATATAACAAAACAAAGGGACGGGAAAAAATCACAGCATTGGGAATTAATTCAGATAATATTGCCAAAGAAATTATTTCCCTTTATCATAAGATCGCTAAAACTAAGAATGCACCGAACTCAAAAAAGCAAATATGTACAAAAGGAATCTGGGATGAAACCGTACCCGGTATTCACTTCGATGGGAATGGAGTATCAAATTATGCTTTTTTACAGACAAAAATGATGAATGATTATCCGTTGGGAGAAAAAGGCAAACAAAACTGGTTAGAATTGGTAAGGAAAATAAAAAGTTCAAGATCTAATAAAACATACAATTGCATTATTGGAGTGAGTGGGGGTGTAGATAGCAGTTACCTGTTGCATCTTGCAAAAGAATATGGCCTGAAACCCCTGGCAGTACATTTGGATAACGGATTTAATTCTGAAATATCGGTGAGTAATATTCATAAAATAACCCTGGCTCTGGATATTGATCTAAAAACCCATGTTATTAATTATGAAGAAATAAAAGACCTTTTGAAAGCTTATATGAAAGCTTCCATGCCATGGGTAGATGTGCCTACAGACCTTGCCATTAAAGCCACGATGTACAAAATAGCTTTAAAGGAAAACATCAAATACATTATCAGGGGAAACGATTTCAGGTCGGAAGGAAAGCAACCAAAGGAATGGACCTACTCCGATTCCAGGCAGCTCATGTATATACATCAGCACTTTGGCTCAGGCATTAAATTAAAAACATATCCTTTATTAACGCTTTCAAAAATTGTGTATTCCGGCTTTATAAAAAAAATAAAAGACATCAGGCCTTTTTATTATTTAGAGTATAGTAAGCAGGACGCGAAAAAAATGTTAATGCAAACATATGATTGGAAAGATTACGGCGGACACCATCATGAAAATTTATTTACAAAATTTGCCATGGCCTACTGGCTGCCTGTGAAATTTGGCATTGACAAGAGAAAAATAAGTTTGTCGGCACAGGTGATGTCGCAGGCCATAACGCGTGAAGAGGCTTTGAAGCAGGTGAGTGCAACATTTGATTCACCCGAGAACCTGGAGGAGCTTAAACATTATGTAATAAAAAAATTAGACCTTAATGAGCAATCTTTTGAAGCGATCATGCGGTCCGGAAATAGAAGTTATTTGAGTTATCCCTCACACTATAACTTAGTTTATAAAAATATCAGGTATTTTAAGTGGTTAATAAAATTGATGTACGATTTTAAACCAATGTCTATTGAAAGTAACGAGATGATCAAATAGCAGTATAACATATGTCAGATTCAAAAAATAAATTTATACAAATGGCTCAACGCCAAATGGGTTCGGCCCACCTGGAAGTAGACTCTTCGCGTGGTCTGTTTAAATCCTTTTTTGGTAAATTAATCCAGGTATTGGCGATGACACGCTTACCGGTTGGTTCAAAATTACGATGCAGTCTTGAAAGATTAAGAGGCGTTAAAATAGGAAAACATGTTTTTTTAGGCGGTGGAAATGTGCTGGATAGGGCACGCCCTGATTTAATAACAATAGAAGATTATGTGTCTCTTGCCGGAGGAGTTTATATTTTAACACATTCTAACCCTACTACACCGTTACGTGAAATACTGGGACCTGCATCAAAAAAAGTAGCACCCGTTGTGATTAAAAGAGGAGCCTGGATAGCAGTGAATGTGGTAATTTTACCGGGAGTAACCATTGGTGAAAACTCTATTGTGGCTACAGGATCGGTAGTTATGAAAGATGTTCCGCCAATGACAATTGTTGGCGGTGCTCCGGCAAAAGAAATAAAAAAAATAATTCCTTTCGATCAAAAAGCATAATGCGGTACCTTATTTTCCTTGGCCATCCGGCGCATTTCCATTTATTTAAAAACATCATTACAGGACTTGAAGCCAATGGACATGAAGTAAAAGTACTGATCAGGAATAAAGACATTCTTGAATCCCTTTGTCAAAGATCAGGAATGAATTATACAAATGTACTACCCGAACAACGCGGTAAATCTTTGTTTTCCCTTGCGTTGAGCTATGGTCGTAAATATGTCCGAATTTCAAAGATCATCAGAGACTTTAAACCAACCTTGTTGTTGGGGTCGGAGCCTTCATTGGTACATTTAGGCAAATTATTTAAAATCCCTTCCTTTATTTTTAGTGAAGATGATGCTGTTATTATCCCGCAATTTGCTAAAATAACGTATCCTTTTGTAAATGTCATTTTGTCTCCGGAAAGCTGTAATGCCGGTAAATGGGAGCATAAAAAAACAGGTTACGATGGTTTTCACAAACTATCTTACCTTCATCCAAAAGTATTTGTCCCAAACCGGAAAGAAATTACGGAATTAGGTGAAGGTGATTTTTTTATTTTGCGGTTTGCCGAGCTGAGTGCTTATCATGATACCAACAAAACAGGTATCACCAAAGAAATTGCTCAAAACCTGATCTCCATACTTGAACCCCATGGTAAAATTTACATTACTGCCGAACGTCCATTGGAGCCTGAGTTTGAAAAGTACAGGTTATCTCTGGATCCTTTAAAAATTCATCATGCCCTCAGTTTTGCAAAATTATATATCGGCGATAGTCAATCTATGGCTGTAGAGACGGCATTGCTTGGAACTCCGGGCATACGGTTCAATGATTTTGCCGGTAAGATCGGCGTACTAAATGAGTTGGAACATACATATGGTTTAACTTACGGCATTAAAACAGATAAACCGCAAAAGCTTTATGAGCTGGTACAAACTTTGGTATCCGATAAAGAGTTGACACAAAACTTTAAAGAGAAAAGAGATAAACTCCT
>JBBRHI010000098.1:0-8193 GCA_038222995.1 Bacteroidia bacterium
TCTACAATTTCAGCAAAAGAAAGCTTCAAAAAAAAGAATTAGTGGTATATTCGTGTGTTATATAGATCCATATTTATGAAGAAAATATTAATTGCCAACCGCGGAGAAATAGCCCTGCGTATTATGCGCAGTGCGAAAGAAATGGGAATAAAAACCGTTGCTATTTACAGTGAAGCAGACAGGAACGCGCCTTTTGTACGTTATGCTGACGAAGCTGTATGTGTTGGTCCTCCGCCAAGTTCACAATCGTATTTACAGGGAGATAAAATAATTGCTATTTGTAAAGAACGGGGAGTAGATGCCATACATCCCGGTTACGGGTTTTTATCCGAAAACGCAGATTTTGTAAGGAAAGTAGTTGAAGCAGGAATTACATTTATAGGGCCTAGCGCTGAAGCTATGGACCTTATGGGCGATAAATTAAGCGCCAAAGCAACCGCAAAAAAATATAATGTTCCCATGATCCCAGGATCGGAAGGAGCGATCAGCGATTTGGCTGAAGCGACTAAACTGGCTAAAGAGATAGGCTTTCCTTTATTGATCAAAGCTTCTGCGGGTGGCGGCGGTAAAGGCATGCGATTGGTTGAAAATGAAAGTGAAGTAGAAGAACAAATGAAACTGGCCATTAGTGAAGCTATTTCGGCTTTCGGCAACGGCGCCGTATTTATTGAGCGTTATGCATCCGGGCCGCGGCATATTGAAATACAATTGCTGGCCGATAATTATGGTAACTGCGTGTATCTGTTTGAGCGTGAGTGCAGCATTCAGCGTCGTCATCAAAAATTAATTGAAGAAGCACCTTCTTCTGTTTTATCACCCGAGTTAAGAAAAGCCATGGGCGAATGTGCCGTTAACGTAGCAAAAGCGTGTAATTACAGCGGTGCGGGAACAGTGGAGTTTTTAGTGGATGATCAACTTAATTTTTATTTCCTGGAAATGAATACCCGCTTACAAGTAGAGCATCCTGTATCGGAATTGATCACCGGGTTAGACCTGGTAAAAGAACAAATAAAAGTAGCAAGAGGCGAAAAATTAGCTTTCACTCAAGATGACCTTAAAATTAACGGGCACTCTATTGAAGTAAGAGTATGTGCGGAAGACCCGGCCAATAATTTTTTGCCTGATATCGGCAGATTAAAAACCTACAGGGTACCAACAGGCCCGGGAGTGCGAGTAGATGACGCGTTTGAAGAAGGTATGGACATTCCTATTTTTTACGATCCCATGATCGCTAAATTAATTGTGCACGGCAAAGACAGAACCGAAGCCATTGAAAAAATGCTGAGGGCCATTGCCGATTATGAGATTACCGGTGTTGAAACGACTTTAAACTTTTGCGCGTTTGTATTAAAACATGAAGCTTTTGTAACCGGAAAATTTGATACCGGGTTTATCCCTAAATATTTTAAGCCTGAGATGTTAAATAATTTTAATAAAGAGGAGGAAGAAGTAGCCTCCGTGTTTAGTGCTTTTGTGGCATCGAGCTCATCGAATACCGCTAAGGAGCAGAAAAATGATTCTCCGGGTAAATCGAAATGGCGCTTAAACCGCGTTTAATTAAGAGGTAACCTAAGGGTTACCTTTTTCGTTAAAGGAATAAAGGATAAATGGATACCCTGTTTTATAATAGCATGATAGTAAGCTTCCGTAAAAAACGGAGGCCTGTTTTAGCCGCTATTTTAAAGGCTGTATTTTTCTCAATTTCTTTTCCTTGTATTTCTCAAACGGCAGATGACATAGTTGTACCGGCAGAAAAACAAAAAATACAATACCGGGTTTATGCGGAAGTATACAACGGCGATACGATTCCTTCCATTCGGTTTCAGGATGTATATGTTTATGCAGACTATATTTATAAAAACAAAAAACAGTACGAAGCCTGGACGCGTATTAAATACAATGTAAAAAAAGTGTACCCTTATGCCATACTCGCTGCAGCTAAGCTAAAAGAATATAATACCATTATGGAAAAAATGCCGAGTGAAAAACTAAAAAAGGCATACCTCAAAGTAGTAGAAAAACAATTGAAAGCCGAGTTTGAAGAACCTCTGAAAGACCTCACCATTACACAGGGCAGAATTTTATTAAAGCTTATTGATCGTGAAACGGGCAACACAAGCTATGAGTTAGTAAAGGATTTACGCGGAAATTTCCAGGCTTTTATGTGGCAAAGCATTGCCCGTTTATTCGGAAGCAATATGAAAGATGAATATGACCCTAAGGGGGATGACATTATGATTGAACGGGCCATAAAGCTGATAGAAGCCGGGCAGTTTTAAAAACGCTTTTTCTCTCCTATTTTCCGGCTGGAAGGTGTATTCTATTCTCCATTCATTCCACAAAAAAACGTATTTTTAAACTCATTAATTATAATCTATAATGTGTCGATTCTATATTTTATTAGCTGTGTTTATAAGTAGTGTTGTATTTGCACAATCTCCCGCACAAGACAGTATTTCTCTCAGGAAAATTTTTGATTTCTATTTAACAGAAAGCCGGTGTTATAAAAACTTAGAATACCTTACAACAAAAATTGGCGGTCGCATAAGCGGATCGCCTCAGGCAGCACAAGCTGTAAGCTGGGCTCAAAAAGCCATGTATGAAGCAGGTGCCGACACCGTATATTTACAACCCTGCATGGTGCCGCACTGGGTAAGAGGTGCAAAAGAAACCTGCACTACGGTAAATATAAAAACCAAACAAAAAACAGCCTACGCTATTTGCGCTTTAGGCGGTTCGGTGGCAACACCACTATCAGGGCTTATTGCGGAAGTTATTGAAGTAACAAGTTTTGAAGAGCTCGACAAACTTGGAGAAAACGGCATTAAAGGGAAAATTGTTTTTTATAATGTATTTTTTGATCAGCGGCATTTAAGCACAGGCACCTGCTATGGAGAAACAGTAAAATACCGTTGGGCAGGCCCGAGCAAAGCCGCTAAATATGGCGCGATAGCTACTATTGTAAGAAGTATGAGTTCCGTTAATAATGATTTTCCGCACACGGGTGCTATAGGCTACGATACAACGGTTTGCAAAAAAAAGATTCCCTGCTGTGCCATAAGTTATGTTGGTGCCGATAAGCTTTTGAAAGAACTGAAAGAAAATCCGAAATTAAAAGTAAGTTTAAAAATGAGTTGCTCTATATTAAAAGACGAACCTTCTTTTAATGTAGTGGGTGAAATAAAAGGAACGCAAAAACCAAATGAAATTATTTTAGCGGGCGGTCATTTGGACTCCTGGGACCTTGGGCAGGGTGCGCATGACGATGGTGCCGGTGTTGTGCAAATTATTGAAGTACTGGCTATGTATAAAAAGCAGGGTATAAAACCAAAGCATACCATTCGTGCTGTAGCATTTATGAATGAAGAAAACGGCGGGGCCGGCGGAAGAGCGTATTTGGAAGACACAAAAAAAAATAATCTGAAGCACATTGCTGCTTTGGAAAGCGATGCAGGAGGATTTTCGCCGCGTGGTATCGGTGCTGATACAACATTAGGTATCTACAAAAAACTGGTGAGTTGTAAGGATCTTTTAACGCCGTATTTTTTACAATACATTGAAAAAGGCGGAGGAGGAGCAGATATTTCTCCTTTGAGGCAACTGGGCGTGCCGTTGATCGGTTTTGAACCCGACGGACAAAAATATTTTGATTACCATCATACGGCTGATGATACTTTTGATAAAGTAAATAAGCGAGAGCTTGAACTAAGTGCGGGTGTTATCGGTTCTATTATTTATTTAACCGACATACATAATTGATCATACACTATTTAAAACAACAAAACGCCTTGTAAATGAAACTGAACCAAAAAAAATTAAGTTACGTTGTTTTAAGCTTTGTAATAGCGTTCACGATTATTTGCGCTTTTAAAATTAAAGACCTTAAATTTAATTACGACTTCGAAGCGTTTTTCCCAAATGAAGACAGCGAGCTGGAGGTATACCATACACACCGAGATCGCTTTGAATGGGATAATGAATTTGTATTGTTAGGCCTAGAAAATAAAAAAGGGATTTTCAAAAAAGACTTTCTTCAAAAAGTAGAAGCCTTATCTAATGAGCTAAAGAACATCCGTTACATCAATAAAATTATTTCTCCTACAAACATTAAAAATATTTCTTTAAGCGGTTTAGCTCCGGTACAAAAACGGTTGCTGCACATAGAAGATGAAAGCTTATATAAAGAAGACAGTACTGCCATTTATAATACACCTGAGCTCATCGGTTCTTTTTTTCCAAACGACGCTAAATCTATTTCTATTTTTATTAAAACCGATGAAGGTTTAAGTAAAATAAAATGCGACAGCCTTGCTAAAAATATTGAGGCCGCTTTTAAAAAATATAAATTTGATGAGGTCCACTTTGTAGGCCGCATTGTGGCCCAGGCAGTATACCTGGAAAATCTTCAAAAGGAATTCAAATATTTTTTAGGCATCTCTTTTATTTTAATTGTCGCTTTTCTATGGCTATCATTTCGCTCAACTTATGGAGTGGTGGTTCCTATCACTATTGTTATTGTGTCTATTTTCTGGACACTCGGTATTATGTCGATGGTGGGCCAGCCGTTGGATATTATGACGGTAATGCTCCCTGTTATGATATTTATATCAGGGATGAGCGACGTCGTCCATTTCTTTTCAAAATATTTTGAAGAGATCGGCAAAGGAACACCAAAAGACCAAATCTTCTCCATGATTCTGAAAGAGGTAGGATTCCCGACGTTCCTGACATTAATTACAACCGTTGTAGGATTTTTATCCCTCTTATTTTCGAGCATCGTTCCTATCAGGGATTTCGGGATCTTTACATCGGTTGGTATTGTTATTGCTTTTATCCTAACGTATACCTTACTGCCTGCGCTACTTTATTTCTTTACGCCAAAAAAACTGGTGGAGGTGCACAGTCATGATAACACTGCTTATAATGTGATGCGCAAAATTTTATTCTGGATCTTTCGCAGTCAAAAATTAATTATAGGCGCTACGGTTGTTATCGTTATCCTATCTATTATCGGAGTTTATAAAATAAAAGTAAATAATATTTTACTGGAAGACCTTTCCGATAAAGTAAGGATCAAACAGGATTTTATGTTCTTCGATAAGCATTACAGTGGCGCACGTCCTTTAGAGCTTGCCGTTGAAATAAAAAATAAAAACAAAACGGTTTGGGATTATGACATTATGCAGCAGCTTAATTCGGTAGATGAGTTTTTGAAAAAAGAATACCATGCAGGCTTTATGTATTCGCCGGCCATGATCGCTAAAAACATTAACAGGGCGTTAAATGATTTGCCCCCCGGTGCAGACCTGTTTCCAAACCAAGAAGATTACGAAGCGGTAAAAAAACAATTGATCAGTAATAAAAAAAATAAAGACCTTAAGCGAATTATCACACCGGATGGTCGATATGCACGTATTAACGGAAAAATAAATGACGTAGGAAGTATTGTGGTAAATGCCCAAAACGTGCGCTTTAAAGAATTTATAAAAACACATATTAATCAAAATGACATTGAAATTCGTATTACAGGGGCAGCACATTTAATTGATCGCAACAATGAGTATATGGTTACTAATATGACGCAGGGCTTTATTTTTTCGATCATCGTTATTGCTTTGCTCACGTATTTTTTACACCGCAGCTGGCGTATGGTTATTGTATTTATATTGCCTAACGTAGTACCCTTATTAATTATTGCGGGTATTATGGGTTACGCGGGTATTGAATTAAAAGCGGCCACCTCTTTAGTATTCAGTATTGCTTTTGGTGTAGCTACTGATGATACCATCCATTTTATATCACGGCTCAAAATTGAACTGGGTTATGGTAAATCGTTGGTATACGCCTTTAAGCGAACCTATTTTGAAACCGGGAAACCAATTTTATTAACTACCTTTATTTTAATGGGAGGCTTTATGAGCTTAATGGTGAGTAACTTTCAAAGCACCTTTTATTTTGGCTTTTTAATTTGTATCACTATTATTATTGCCGTATTAGCCGACTTATTTTTATTGCCGGTATTATTATTTTGGATCCTGGGAAAGAAAAAAAAATAAGTTAAATACGGTAAGTGATACTTAGCTGCGAAAAATAACGGGAGAAAAATATAAGGAGTATGATAAAAAAGATTGGACTTATCACATCAGGCGGCGATGCACCGGGAATGAACGCCTGTATCCGTGCCATTGTAAGAACCGCCCGCAGCGAACAAATAGATGTGGTTGCTTTTTTCAGGGGTTATGAAGGCATTATAGAAAATGATTTTATGAAGCTTACTAAAAGTAAAGTTTCTAATATTATACACCGTGGCGGTACTATTTTAAAAACGGCTCGCAGCGATCGTTTCAGAACCGCTGAAGGCATGCAGATCGCACTCAATACCTTTAACGAACATCAACTCGACGGCTTTATTGTAATTGGCGGTGACGGGAGTTTTAAAGGGGCATTGGAATTCAGCAAACTACATACTGTAAAAACCGTTGGTTGCCCCGGTACTATTGACAACGATCTTATAGGAACCGATTTCACGATCGGCTATGATACCGCTATTAATAATGTGGTAGAAGCCATTGATAAAATAAGAGATACTGCCGAAAGTCATGACCGTATTTTTGTAGTAGAAGTAATGGGGCGCGATGCAGGGCTTATTGCTTTAAGAAGCGCTATTGGCAGCGGAGCGGAAGCCATTTTAATTCCTGAAAAAAAAGATGATTTAGACCTGCTGTTAAGTAAAATAAAATCGTGGCGAAAAACAAAATCAAGCAAAATAATTATTGTGGCCGAAGGCGATGAAACAGGCGGCGCCACTGAAGTCAGCAAGATCATTAAAACGGAGTGCCCGGAGTTTGATGTAAGGGTAACGATACTCGGACACATACAACGCGGCGGCAATCCTACCTGTATGGAGCGCGTAAACGCCAGCTTAATGGGTTACTACGCCGTTAAAGCCCTGCAAGCGGGGCATAATAATGAAATGATCGGCATCGTTAATAAAAAAGTATGCTATACGCCCTTCAAAGATGCCATTAAACATATCAGCGAGCTTGATCCCGAATTATTACATGTGTTGGATATTTTATCTGCATAATATTTTAGTTAATTTTGTACAAGACTACTAACGTAATGCCTAAACTTCTTATACTGATCACTGTTTTTTGTGTAGGTTTTAATTTTACAAATTTTAGCCAGGGAGCTGCTGGAAATAATGATCCGATAATTTTAAGTGCTTACAAAAAATTTATTGGCAAAGATTACGTTGGCTCTTATTTGGATTACACATCCTACCTTGCAAGTAAGCCGGGTGATCCGGTAGCTACTTATAATTGCGGCTTATGCGCTTATGAATTAAAAAATTATAAAGACGGTATTATAAATTTCACAAAATGCATTTTACTTGGCAGGATAAAACCGGAAGTGTATTACCATCGCGGATTATGTAATTTTCAACTAAAAAATTACGCAACAGCTATTTCGGATTTTGACACTGCTTCTGTTCTACGATCTGATTATACGGATGCATACATCTATAAAGGTGCCTCCTTAAACGGATTAAAAAAATACAGCGAAGCCTTAATTATTTTAAATAAAGCAGTTGAAACGGAGCCCAATGATGCCATAGGATACCGTTACAGAGCTATTACCAAATATAATTTAAAAGATTATGAGGGCAGCCTTGCAGACTGTAATAAATCTTTATCCATTAAACCTTATTATGATACTTATTTTAGTCGCGGATTAAGTTATATTAATTTATTTCGCTACAAAGAAGCCATAGCAGATTATGATACTGTAATAGCACATGATGCCAAATACGCCATTGCATATTATAACAGGGGTATAGCTTATTTTGAATCTAAATATTATGAACGTTCATTATCCGACTATACAAAATCGCTTGAGCTTGATCCGTCAAAAGCGGATGCTTATTATAACAGGGCACTTACTAAATATGAGCTGGGCAGATACAAAGATGCCGAACCTGATTTTAATGCGGCCGTAAGCTTAAAATTAGATGATGCAAAAACCTATAAACGAAGAGGGCTGAATTATTATGCACAGGATAAATTTAAAGAAGCCTTAAACGATTTTAACATGTCTATTCAGAAAGATAATATAGATGATGTTACTTATTATTACCGCGCGCTATGCAAATTTATTACCAAAGACGACCTTGGATCAATAGAAGATTGTACG
>JBBRHI010000099.1:0-8185 GCA_038222995.1 Bacteroidia bacterium
CGTTAAGGAAAAAGTAAAATGGCTTTGAGTTTATTTCACCGACCGGATACTACCCGTTACCTACCGGTTAATTTGTTCTGCCTAATAACCTTTGTGTAACTACATAAATATAAATAGGTTTAGGAAAAATTAAAAATGATAAACCTTACAGGAGATAATTGTAAAGAGGAATCGGGAACATTAGTACCTGTGGTAAATTTTAATTCATGCGAGGGTAAAGGCCCTTGTATTGAAGTTTGCCCTTACGATGTGTTTATAATGCAAGCGCTTAGCGATGAAGAATTCGGAGAGCTTTCCTTTATCGGGAAGTTAAAAACAAGGGTTCACGGCATGGAAAAGGCTTTTGCGATACATGCTGATATGTGCCATGCATGCGGCTTGTGTGTAACGGCCTGCCCTGAAAAAGCCATCAAACTAATAAAGCAAAAATAAATTTGTAAATGAATGAACGTTCATTTATATTTGCAACTGAAATGAGAATAAGAGATACACATAAAGAATTATTAGTAAAGCAAAGAGCCATTGAGTTGTTGTTAAAAGACGGTTTCGACGGATTTAGTATGCAGAAGCTGGCCAAGGCTTGTGATATTTCGGTAGGGACTTTATACATTTATTACAAAAATAAGGAAGACCTGATTCTTAAAATAGGAACTGAAGAAGGTGTGAGGATGATGAAAGCCACAATGAAAAATTTTTCACCGGATCTGCCTTTCGCTGAAGGTTTAAAGATACAGTGGGAAAATCGATCATCGTATTGGTTAAAAAACAAAGCGGCTTCCATGTTTTATGAAAACATAAAGCATACACCCTACGGAGAGACTATTTTAGAAATACTTGCAGATAGCTTTCGTCCAACCATGAAAAAATTTACAGAAAATGCGATTGCCAACAAAGAGCTGCATTATCTCTCATTCGAGTCTTATTGGAGTGTGGCATTTGGTCCGCTATACACGCTTTTAAAATTTGAGCATACCGGTAAAAGTGTAGGAAATAAACCTTACAAGTTTTCTAAAAAAGTAATGTACCAAACACTTGAACTCGTTTTAAAGGCATTAACACCATAACATTTTAAGAGATGCACATTTTAATTTTTAAAACAAATATAGAAACAGAGGAGGCGCATAAAGAGATTGGATCTCTTTTAAGTAACCATCAATCTATTATTGATTGGAATATCGATACAGAAGATATTGATAAGGTATTGCGGATCGAATCGGCATTAAATAATACGCATGAAATTATAACCACTATTAATAAAGCGGGGTTTACCTGCGAAGAATTACCCGATTAACATTTTATGGAAACTATCACAACTACAACTACGCCTTCCTTAAATTCGGCGGAAACGGCTCCTTTGGTTGCCCCGAAATTTACAGGCCGGCAAAAGCTGGTAATTACGCTTCTTGCGCTCACCCAGTTTACAGTGGTGCTCGATTTTATGGTCATGTCGCCACTGGGCGATATGCTTATGAAATCAATGGACCTAACAACTTCTCAATTTGGTTTTGCCGTCTTAAGTTACGGTGTAAGTGCCGGTGTATCCGGTTTACTAACGGCGGGTTTTGCCGATCGTTTCGATCGTAAAAAATTACTGCTGTTCTTTTACATCGGTTTTATTTTAGGAACTTTATTTTGCGGCTTGGCAAACACATATCCTTTGCTTATTGCAGCGCGTATTATTACCGGTATTTTTGGAGGCGTTATAGGATCTATTTCTATGGCTATTGTGGCTGATCTTTTCTCTATGCAGCAGCGCGGCCGTGTAATGGGCTTTATGCAAATGGGTTTTGGCGCAAGCCAGGTATTGGGCATTCCTATCAGTTTATATATTGCTAACCGCTGGGGGTGGCAATCCCCTTTTTTAATGATTGTTGGTTTAGCTTTTCTAATATGGGTAACCATAGTATTAAAAATGGAGCCGATCAATAAACACTTAAGTGAAAAAACAGAACGTAACGCATTGAAGCATTTATGGAATACTATTAAGCAACGTAACTACCGCATTGGTTTTTCAGCTACCGCTTTACTATCGCTTGGCGGTTTTATGATGATGCCCTGGGGAACCGCTTTTGCTATTAATAATTTACACCTTACCAAGGAACAAATGCCGAGCTTATTTATGGTAGCCGGTATCAGCACGTTGGTTATTATGCCGCTTATCGGCAAGCTCAGTGATAAGATCGACAAATTTAAATTATTTGCCATAGCTTCTATCTGGATGATTATTGTTGTACTATTCTATACTAACTTAACGCCTGTTCCTTTATGGGTAGCCATGGTAGTAAACGTGTTAATGATGATCGGGATCATGAGCCGTATGGTACCTTCTATGGCGTTGGCAACCTCTTTACCTAAAGTTCACGACCGTGGCGCTTTTATGAGTATTAACTCATCCCTGCAACAAATGGCAGGTGGCCTTGCAGCGGGAGTAAGCGGAATGATCGTTGTGCAAAAAACAAAAACAAGCCCTTTAGAACATTATGATACGCTGGGCCTGGTAATGGTAACGATCTCCGCTATTTGTATATATATGATATACCGTGTGAGTAAGGTAGTAAAAGCACAACAGTTGGAAGCAAAGAAATAATTTTGTTTTTTTAACCACATAAGTACGTAGGAAAAAATCTAATAAAACCTATGTGCCTATGTGGTTTAAATTTTAATAAACGTGCTGGCCGCCGTTAATGCTATAATTAGCGCCTGTAATAAAGCTTGTTTCCTCGCTGGCTAAAAAAGAAACCAAGTGAGCTACCTCATGTGTTCCGCCTAATCGGCCCATTGGCACCTGCGCTACAATTTGGTTCAGTACCTTTTCGGGAACAGCCATTACCATATCAGTGCCGATGTAACCGGGAGAAATAGTATTAACGGTTACCCCGTACTTAGCAACTTCCATCGATAATGATTTTGTGAACCCGTGCATACCGGCCTTGGCTGCCGAATAATTGGTTTGCCCGAATTGCCCGCGTTGCCCGTTAACAGAAGAAATATTGATGATGCGGCCAAAGTTACGATCTATCATGCCTTGTATAACATGCTTGGTACAATTAAAAACAGAATTTAAATTTGTGTTGATAACGGCGTGCCAATCTTCCACTTTCATGTTTATTAAGCGGCCATCACGCGTAATACCGGCATTATTAACAAGCGTATCTATATGCCCGTATTTTGCTTCAATATCTTTTACCATATTGCCGGCGCTTTCAAAATCGCTGACGTCACCGTAAAATAATTCAATGGGTAAGCCTTCACTTTTCATTTGCTCCATCCATTTATCCGCTTTTTCTTTGGTGTGGTAATTTCCCACTACAGTGTAGCCGTCTTTATACAGTTCTTTACACATAGCAGTGCCTAAGCCGCCGGTAGCACCTGTAACCAATACAGTACGTTTGTTCGATTTGTTCATATTAGTTAAATTTTTAGTTTTAATTATTTAAACCGCAAAGGCGCGGAGATTTTGCAAAGTGAGTTTCACCGGGCTTACCATTTTTTCCTTATCTCTTTTATCTCTCGTACCTCTTCTCTCTCTTGTGTCAAACGTTCTTTATATCTTTTCAGTATTCATCACTGTAGCTTCGCCGCTTGTGCACACGTTGCCGGTTGTTTTATCCTTTATAAGGGTTTCAATAATAGCACGGTGTTTATCTTGAATTACTTCTTTTACGGTAAATACAGCTTCATAATCAACATCTACATACATGGGCTTTAAAAAGCTTAACGATTGCTTAAGATAGATAGTGCCTTCGCCGGGAAATAAAACGCCAAAAACTTTACTGAATAATGCAGCGCCGAGCATACCGTGCATAATTGGTTTTTTAAACATGGTCTTTGCCGCAAACTCTGCATCGGTGTGTACAGGGTTCTTATCGCCTGTTACTTCTGCAAACCGGTTAACTTCTTCCTGGGTAAATTTAAAGTCGTGTGTGTACGTTTGTCCGTTCTCGATCATAACTAATTTTGTTTCAGTAATTTTCAAAAAAAAAATCGATAATGTCAAATATTTGAAAACTTATTTCGATTTAGACCAAACAATATTATTTTACGACAATTTAACAAAAAATTAATATGAATTTACTTGACACGTATAGGAAAAAATGTCGACATTTGCACCGAATTTGGAAATCATGCGTTAACTTATTGATTTTCAAATGTTAAGATAAGTTTACTAAATTATACATATACTAAATTACCAAAAAATGAAAACAAACAACCCGATTATTGATAACATGATGGATGCGCAGGCTAATGCTATGAATGCATGGATGGATTCTGCTAAAAAATTCCAATCAGCTTTTGCAACAGGCAATATAGCGGCCGAAAGCCAATCTATGTATAAAGACATGATGGAAAAACAAACAGCAATGTTTGGCGGAATGAACGCTAATCCCTTTATGAATAATGAAACCAAGCCTGAAGAGTTTATGAAAAACTGGTATAACCAACAAATGGCAGGTTTAAAACAAATGACTGATTTTAACCAAAGCATTTATAATTCAATGGTTAATTACGGTAAAAATGCGAATGAGTATAACAACAGCTTTTCAACGATGAATAATGCCTGGACTAATATTTATAACAGCTGGATGGGTTCAATGAATACATCTTACGATACGTTTTCAAACAGTATGAAAAATCCTTTTAATAAGGATATGTTTAAGAATATGTATGAAGGAAGCCAAATGTATATGAAAGTACAGGATATGTTTCAGCCGATGATGACAGCCCTTAAAAACTCTGACTTCAGCATGGATACCTGGAAAAATATTTACGCGGCAGATAATTATAAACGAATGACAGAACAAATGTTCGGTTCTTTCTTTAATAATACAAGCTTAAAAGATGTATTTGAAAACTCAACAAAACAAATGCAAAACTTTTTTGTAAACCAAAATGGTTTAGGAAAAGAATATGTGACGCAAATGCAAAACATGGCAACTCAGTTCCCTGAATTATTTTCAGGTAATTCTGAACACATGAAAGACCTTTATGCTAAAATGAATAACGTGTTCGGAAAAACATTTGAGCCTTTATTGAAATTGGTTAACCCGGGTAAGGAAAAAGAAAATGTTGAAGAAACAATTGCTTTATTGGATAAAGTAACAGAATACAGCATCAAACAATCAGAGTTACAAGCACAGTTATACAAAACAATGCAGTCTTCAATGGAAACATTGGCAAAAGAAACTCAGGAAAAATACAAAGATCTGAAAGCAGGTTCTTTTACAATGCCTACTCCGCAGGAAATGTACAACGAATGGGTAAAAACAAACGAAAAAACATTTTCTGATTTATTTGCTACTGACGAATTTTCGAAAGTAAAAGCAGAAGCGTTGACATTGACTATGGACGTAAAAAAACATTTCCAAAAACAATTTGAAAATGTATTTGAACAATACCCTGTAGCTTTTAAAAGCGAAATGGAAGAAGTTTATAAAACAATGCATGAACTGAAAAGAACCGTTAAAGAGTTACAAACTAAATTAGCAATGCAACATGCTGCTTCTGTTGAAGTATTTGATGAAGAAAAAGCAAAAGTAAAAAAGAAATAATAAAACCTTTGTGTTCATAGCACAATTATAAGAAGGCTGCCGATGTGTTTGTGGGCAGCCTTTTTTGCAAAAGAGGAATTGATTAATTAAATTATAACCAACCACTACGCCCTATGGAAAATAAATTAATGGAAGAGATCAATAGCGTAAGCACCAAAATGCTGAAGAGCTATGAAACGCTTAACGAAATACATGAAGTGGACATTGCCACTACTCCTAAAACAGCGGTATACAACGAAGATAAATTAGTATTGTACCGTTACAACCGTGATACAGAACCTACTTACAAAACACCGGTTTTAATTGTGTATGCATTGGTTAATACCTATAAAATGCTGGATATACAGCCTGACAGAAGCTACATTAAAAATTTACTGGATGCCGGCTTAGATGTATACCTGATCGATTGGGGAAACCCGACAAAAGCAGATCGTTTTACAAGTATGGACGATTATATTAACGGTTATATTAATAACTGTGTTGATTTTGTGCGTAAGAAAAACCGCGTTGAGAAAATAAACATCTTGAGCATTTGCCAGGGAGGAACGTTTAGTGTCATTTACGCATCTTTATATCCCAACAAAGTGAAAAATCTGGTAACGCATGTTACACCGGTTGATTTTAGTACCAATGACGGGTTATTGTTCCGCTGGAGCAAGGATATGGACTTTGATACGTTAGTGGATGGATTTAACGGATTGATTCCCGGTGAGTTTTTAAACCAGGGTTTTGATATGCTGAAACCCATGATGAAGTTACAGAAACAGCAAACCTTAACAAGCTCTTTAGACGATAAAGAAAAGTTGCTTAATTTTTTACGTATGGAAAAATGGATCAGCGAAAGTCCTGACCAAGCCGGCGAATGCTATAAGCAATTCATGAAAGACCTTTACCAGGGAAATAAATTAATAAAAGGTGAATTGGAAGTAGGAGGGAAGAAAGTAAACCTTAAAAACCTGACCTCTCCTTTATTAAATATTTATGCTACCGAAGATCATTTAGTGCCGCCTGCCGCAACTATTCCGTTAAATGATTATGTAGGCTCAACCGATAAAGAATTATACAGCTTTAAAGGCGGCCATATCGGCGTATTTGTGGGTAACCGTTCTCAAAAAGAATTAGCGCCCGCAGTAACACAATGGTTAAAGAAAAGAGATTAATTTCTTTTATAAATTAAATTAAAGCCCTTTAAGATGTTTCTTAAAGGGTTTTTTGTTGATGCTTTCCTGAACGTGTTTCAAGTTACAGGAAAAGTTGAGAAGCGTACTTTTTGCAATTTATTTTAGCACAGTTCCTTTGTTAATACCGTTTGTAGATAAAGCGTATACGTTATAAAAAAAGGTAATTATTTTTTTTCAAAATCGAAGCGGATCCGGTAAGCCACGCCCACATTAAATAATGCATAATTAGTTAAGGGTGTATAAACCGGGTTTACATCTGTAGCTATCTTTGTATTATATATATATTGTCGCGGATTCTTGCCGAGCGAATAACCGGCTTCGGCAAACAAAAGGATCTTTTTATAAATAAACCAGTTTACAAATACTTTCAGCTGTTCTTCGTTATACCTTACATAATCATAATTATTTGCAGCCGATAAACGAAACGAGCGTGTAAAGGCTTTAAAATTTAAACCTGTATACAATTTAGTTTTGATGATAGCATATTCTGCGGAATAATTAGTAGGCATAATCCCGTAAAAAGAAATGCGGCTGTTTGCTTTCCAGTCGATACCGGCCAATGGTATAAAGAAATTACCGAAAGCCTCACGGTTGTAATACAAGCCTAATTTTAATTTCAGGTTGGGGTTTTTAACGTACTGTTGTAAAAATATCCCGCCTAACTGATAATCGTGTTGATCTATTTTACCTCTGAAATCACAGGCAATTTTCGGGATCCCGATCAGGATCGTTTCCCATTTTTTGTTTTTTGTAACCAGTTTAACCCCTACAGGCAATGAAACGGAAGATACCCTGTATGAATAAGAGCTGTCGGGAGAAATAGTGGAGGTTATACTTTCCGCGTTCAAACGGATCATAAACGTATTGCCGTTCTTAAATACTTTTGGTAAAAAAAGGTTGAGAAAATAATCGTCTGTCTTATTTTTAAGCCCGGTTGTTTTTGTACCCTTATAAGGAGATGAAAAGGTTTGATAGCTTGCACTGACAAGGTCGGCAAAAGGTTGGGCAACGCTTTCCCGGACTATTAAAAGGAGAAACAAAAATAATAAAGTGAGTGTTTTTTTCATTAAGGAATAATACGGAGTGTAATATACTTAACAAAGAAATAAAAAAAAAGGACAGCACGGGCATTTGAACCCGAATTAGTTAAAAATTAACGTATCTATTTAAGGTAAAAATTAAGGGAAGCCTTTCGGCCTCCCTATTTTAAACAGTAGCATAAAAAACTTCAAAAATCTACATGTTTAAATATGGTTCCAATTACAGAAAAAAATTAAAGTGTTTTTTTAGCAATGCTTTTCTTCTTGGTGTTTTTAGAGTTCCGTGTTTACGATCGTGCATCGATTTTTCTACTTTGTCCTGCGCTTTTTATGAATATTTTGCCGTAGTGTTTCTAATGCCTTGGATGAACAAATCCTATACCTTGAGGATTGGTTCGTAAATAGCCGCTGATTG
>JBBRHI010000100.1:0-8163 GCA_038222995.1 Bacteroidia bacterium
TCTTTGATTTTCCCAAACATCTCCGCTGCGAGCTGCTGCATGGGATTAGGTTCTTTTTTCTCTTTCATGTTTGTATAGGTTAAGTTATTATTTTACTTAATCCAATACAACCTTTTACACAAAATTATTTATACCCTCTTTTATTTAATAATCCTATTTTAATTTCTCTTTCATTTCTTTAGCTTTTGCTTCGTTGCCGCATAACAAGTAAAGCTTTTGCAATGTTTTAATAGTTGATACATCATCTGGCTTTATAGATAACGCTTGTTCAAAATAAGGAATTGCTTTTTTGTAATATATTTGGGTTTTTGCATCAATATCTTTTTGGCTTTTTGCTAACTGAACTATTGTAGCCTTATCCATTGATTTGTTATAAAAATTAATTCCATAATTAAAATACAAAGCTCCAAAATTATATAAAGTATTAAAATAATTATCCTGACTTACTGGCTTTAAATTAATTCCTTTTTCATAATATTCAACCGAAAGATTAAATAAGTCTTCATAATTAGCAGGTTTTACGGTATCTTTTCCTGTAACTGTTTTAGGATTAGCAAGGTTATTATAAAGCTCTGCTAATGAAATATAAAGTAAAGAATTATTTGAATCTTTTGTTATTGCTTCTTTTAATCCAATAATTGCTTTTTCTGTATATCCATTTTTAATAAACCTTTCAACCTGAGTATTCATTAAATACACATCATTTGGAAATTGAATTCGTCCTAAACTTAGAATATCATCCGCTTTTTGTGTATTATTTAATTGCATTTCTGCTTCATAAATAACTTTGTAATTAAAACTTGAGGCAATATTTTTATCAATCATAGCCTGATTATATTGAATAATTTTTGCCGCATTTTTTGATTTTTGTGCGGATACACATGCATTATAATATAACACAGAATCATTTTTGCCGGTAATTAAAGTTGTAAAATTAGCAGCATTAAAAAAAACATCCGATGCTATTTCATATTCCTTTATCTTAAATTCACTTTGAGCAATGTTTATTAAATCAAATTTTATCATTGCAACTGTTTGCGCTAGTTTTAAATCGTCATCATTTTCGCTTGATGCACTGCCACTTTTAATAATTTCCAATACTTTTGAGAAGTATTTTGGATCGAGTGTTTGTATAGATTCGAATGAACTTATCGCCGACTCTATCTCTTTTTTTGAATTAGTCGTATACGCCGCCTCTGCCCTGGCGTTTTTATCATTGATGGTTCCTTCCAACTTTTTTGTTTCCTGCTTTAAATTATACTGGTACACATAATACATGATCCTTGCTTTGTAAGCATGTGTTTTGGCCATATTTTTAGTAGTCTCATCAGCTAACGCAAGGTCAATATTACGATTGGCTTTCATTAAATAACTCGTATCCGGTTTATCATTTAAGGTTGATTCGTAATCGCTTAATGACCTCCAGGCACTTTGTACTTTTCCTTTTTGAGCAATAGCAGAAACGCTTAAAAACAGGCAAGTACTTAAAAATAGGGTTTTGTGTATCATGATTAATTAGTTAAAACATTTTATATTCAGACTGATTATTTATATTTATCGGCTTTTTCAGTTTCGCCAAGTCTTAAAAATAATTTTCTTAATTGTTGCTTAGTTGCTTTATCAGGGCTCACTTCATACGATTTTTCGAAATAAGAAACTGCCTTACGGAAATATTCATTGGCTTTTGTTTCGTATTCTTTTGCTTTCTCCTTTTCTTTTGGAGGTAAAGCTCCCAACTTATCGTTCCACTCATTCCCTGTATTAAAATACATAACACCTAAGTTATAGTTTGCCACTTCATAATCAGGCTTTATTTCTAATGCCTTTGCATATTCAGCTTCAGCTTTATCAATGTCACCCGTTTTTTGGTAAAGATTGGCCAGTATAGCATGCAACACTTCATTATCAGGCGCTAAACTAATAGCGTCAGTTAATTTTGTTTTTAACTCATCTGTTTTATTTCTTGCTAAATAAATGTTGATCTCCTGGTTAACCAATTCCATGTTATCTTCAAACATGGATTTTCCTTTTGTTATGTAACCTAATGCTTTTGTAGTATCCCTGTCTATTAAAGAGAGCTTCACCATATCAATATAGATCTTAGGCTCTTTATAATGTATGTCGATTAACTTATTGGCATACTCTATTGTTTTTTCTTTATTGGCCGCGCCTTTGTACATATCAAATTTGTAGTACATCAATTTTTCTTTGGTAATGTTGTTCCGTTTCATTCCCTGGTCAAAATCATAAGGTAATGCTGCTTCAATTAAGTCGTAGCATTTTATTGCTTTATCATATTCTTTATTGTTTTTATAAAAGTTTGCTTTATTACTTACAGCAGCAGAAGCCTGTACTATAGAGCCTTTAACTTCATCTTTATAAATATTGTCCTTATCGTTTTTTAAACAATTAATATAACTTTCCAGTGCTTTCTCTTCCGATTCGGCATCTAATCTTTTTACAACTTTAGATGTATCAAAATAAATGGCTTGGTATATCCTTCCTCTGTACATCCATAATTTGGCACTGTTCTTAGTGCTTTCATTTTCAGCTGCCGCATCTGCCGAGGTTTTAGCTTTATCATACTCCTTATTTCTTAAATAATTGTAAGCATTTTGTACCTGATTGCTTTGCGCAACCGATAAAGCCGCTGATGAAATGAATAATGCCGTTAAGATTTTTTTAATGCTCATGATATTAAAATTAATTTGTTAAATGTAACTATTTTATTAAAAAAAAACACTAAGCCGTTAAGACTTAGTGTTTAATATGTGTATTAATTATTCATATTAAAGTACAGACGCAACGATCGTACTTTTACATAATTAATCAACCGAAATTTTCTTTAATTTAACTTTATTTAATACCTCTTTGTTAGCGCCTTCTTTCGAAGCTTTGTCCAGCTGTGCTTCAATCATAGCTTTATCACCTACAACTACGGTAGTTAATTTATTGACATCAAAGTATTTTTTGATTTGAGCGTTTACGTCTGCTTTAGTCATACTTTTCAGGATCTGGTTTTGCTGTACAGTATAACCTTTATCAAGATTGTATCTAACAATATTTGATAAGAACGACGCTTTTTGATAAGGCGCTTCATACTTTAAAGCTTCTTCATTTAATAAAGAGCTTTTTGTAAATTCAAGCTCTTTATCCGTAATACCGTTAGTTTGGTAATTATTAAATTCTTTAATGATCTCCGCTAAAGATAAAGCAGTTGCAGGCCGTTTCACTGAACAGCTGATTTGGAATGTACCTGCATATTTTCCACCGTTAAATCGTGAGCTGATTCCATAAGTATAGCCTTTATCTTCACGCAGGTTCAGGTTTAAATGACTGTTAAATGCACCTCCAAATACGTAATTAGCAATCCTGTTCTTGTAATAATCGCCTGTTGCATCATATTTTAAAGAAGGATACCCCATTTGAATAACAGAAGCAGGTGCTCCATATTTATTATAGATAAAAAACTGTGGTTCAGCAGAAGCAACAGGTTCAACAACCGGTTGAATCTTTACTTCTTTTGCCTGCCATTTAGTTAAAAAATTAAGCTTTGCGTTAATGTCTTTTTCTTCTACATCACCCACCACTACTATATTGGTAACTGTAGGAGAATAAAATTTAGCATAATAGTCTTTTACATCTGCCAGTTCAATGTTTTCTATTGTTTTAATAGACGGGTCAAGGCCCATGACGCTGTTGCCGTAAACCGCAAAATTAAAGGCTTTATTAGCCATCGCATTTGCACTGGTTTCATCATTTTTCACTCCTTCTTTGTATTGTTTTTTTGCTAATTTAAAATCTTCGGCATTGAACCCGGGATTTAATAATTTCTCTTCCAGTATTTTTAAAGTAGCGTCCAGGTTTTTCTTTAATGAACGGATTTGAATAGTAGTTGCCGATTTATTTGCATCAAAGTTGATTGAACTGCCTAATTTTTCAAGCTCCGCACTTATCTGCTCTGTTGTAAAGTTTTTAGTGCCTTCGTTTAATAAACTGGCTGTTAACTCTGCCACACCTAGTTTTTTAAGCTGATCGGCAGTTAGTACCATACTGCCGCCTTCCAATGTCATTACTATGGTAACTTCAGGCGTTTCGGTATTTTTTGTTCCGATAATGTTGATGCCGTTTGGTAATTTAGAAGTGAAGTAATCAGGTACAACCACTGTTTTAGCTTCTCCCGCAACAGGCCTTACTGCTCTGTCAAATTTATCTGCAGCAGGAGTATAAGTTAATCCGGAGTATTCTGCCGGCGTTTCAAATTTCATCCCTGCATAGGGGTTAATACTTTTCACTGAATCTTTTTGATTCATGATAGGGTACGTATTTAACACAGCTGCACCTGCTCCTTTAATGTATTTATTAAATACACGCATAATATCTTCTTTTGTAACTTTGCTGTATCGGTCAATCTCATCAGATAAGGTATATCCTTTTCCTAATAAGCGTTCCCATTCAGATATTGTACCCGCTTTACTTGCAACCGTTGATAAGCTTCCATACATGCTTGATTCTAATTCGGCCTTAGCTCTTGTTAAAGCTTCATCCGTAATTCCGGAAGTTCCGAATTCGTCAATCGTTGCCTTTACTTTAGTATCAATATCCGTAAATAATTTTTCAAGATTAAAATCTGCCGGCGGATAAGCAAGGATCTGAATAGAAAACTCTCCTCCGAGTTCTTTTGAACGGTGATTAACACCTGCCTGAACGGCAACTTCAGGTTTTGATTTTACGAAATTTTTATAGAAAATGGAGTTATTACCGTTCCCCATCATTAACCCTAAAATGTCAAGAGCCGGCTCATCCCTGTTATATTGAGGTACCGTAGGGTATACCCTTAAGTTTAAAGGGAAATAAGTACGGTCTCTGTAAGCAGTATATTTATCGGTAGCTATCGTTACAGGCGGCACACGCATTTTTTTAACTTCCGGACATGGTTTAATGCCGCCGAAATATTTATCGATCATTGCTAATGCTGCCGGAGAACTGAAATCTCCCGACACGGTAATAATCGCATTATTTGGGCCGTACCAACGTAAAAAGAAGTTCTTCACATCCTGTAAAGTTGCCCTGTTTAAATCATCTACATAACCGATAACCGGCCAGCTGTAAGGATGGCCTTCCGGGTATAACGCTTTATTGATCTCTTCAACAAAAGCCATTACATAAGGTTGGTTCTCTACATTTTGAGATTTCTCATTTTTAACGGCATCACGCTGGTTTTCAAATTTTTTAGTGGTTAAAGAATCCAATAAAAAACCCATACGGTCAGCTTCTAACCATAAAGCCATTTCTAAATTGTTTGAAGGAACCGTTTCAAAATAAACCGTTCTGTCTTCGGTTGTATTACCATTCATATCTCCACCGGCAGTAGATACGATTTTAAAATGTTCTTCATCGGCCACATGTTTCGATCCTTGGAACATCATATGTTCAAAAAAATGTGCAAAGCCCGATTTGCCTAAGCTTTCACGATCTGAGCCTACTTTATAAGTTACTAATACATGAACCACCGGGTCAGAGTGATCTTCGTTTAATAAAATGGTTAACCCATTTGGCAGCTTCCATCTTTCGTAAGGAATTACCACTTTATCCGTTTTTGCTTCCACCTTTTCTACCAAGGTTGGCTGAGCTATTACAGATGTTAAGGCAAATATGCCTAATGCACCTGTTATGATTGTTTTTTTGTTCATACTTTATTATTTGGCTCCAAATATAATTGTTAAGTGTTAATTTTTGATCCCGTTATTACTTGTTATCATCCGTTGGTGTAGTATTTTCGTCAGAAGTTGCCGTTTCATCTGAAGCCGGTTTTTGAGCAATCGTTTCATCATCTGTTATAATCGGCTCTTCCGTTACAGTTACGGTTCCGTCTGCCAAAACTTCAGCTTCTGTCTCATCTTCATGGTCTACCTTAGTCACTGCGGCAATACCGTCTGTATCCTGGATGTTTATTAAACGTACACCTTGTGTAGCACGGCCCATAACACGTAAGTCAGATACATTCATACGAATAGCAATACCGTTTTTAGTAATGATCATTAAATCATTGGCATCAGTCACCGATTTAATACCTACTAAATTTCCGGTTTTGTCGGTAATGTTAATGGTTTTAACGCCTTTACCGCCGCGGTTCGTTACACGGTATTCTTCAATGTCTGATCGTTTACCGTATCCTTTTTCAGAAACAACCAACACGTTGGCTTGCATATCATCGATACAGATCATCCCGATTACTTCATTATTACCGCCTTCTTCATCATTCAGGTCAATTCCTTTTACACCGCTGGCATTACGGCCCATAGGCCTTACTTTGGTTTCGTTAAAACGACATACTTTACCAAGCTTGGTGGCAATCATGATTTCGTTTTTACCGTTGGTTAAAGCTGCTTCCAACAACACATCGCCTTCACGAATAGTAATGGCATTAATACCATTGGCACGCGGGCGTGAATAAGCTTCTACCGACGTTTTTTTAATGATCCCGTCTTTAGTACATAATATAATGAAGTTGTTTTGAATGTATTCTTCATCATTTAAATTCTTAATATTAATGTACGCTTTTATTTTCTCGTCCGGCGCAATGTTTATTAAATTTTGAATGGCTCGTCCTTTGGTGTTTTTGGCGCCTTCAGGCACTTCATAGGCACGGATCCAATAGCATTGGCCTTTTTCGCTGAATAATAAAATATAATTATGCGTTGATGCAATGAACATGTGTTCTACAAAATCCTCATCGCGGGTAGCAGTTCCTTTACTTCCTCTTCCACCGCGGTTTTGAGCGCGGTATTCGGCAAGGTTAGTACGTTTCATGTAACCCATGTGAGATATTGTAATAACAACACTTTCGTCAGCGATCATATCTTCTACACGGAAATCATCACCGGCATAAACAATGTCTGTACGTCGTTCATCACCGTATTTTTCTTTGATCTCTGCTAACTCGTCTCTTATGATTTGAAAGCGCAAAGGCTCGTTATTTAAAATATCTTTTAAATGTGCAATCGTTTTCATTAAGGCATCGTATTCCGCATTTAATTTATCAACCTCCAGCCCGGTCAATGTTCTTAAACGCATATCTAAAATGGCACGGGCTTGTATTTCCGATAAAGAAAAACGCACCATTAATTCGTCGCGGGCAATATCCGGTGAAGCGCTTTCACGGATCACTTTAATAACTTCTTCAATATTTTTTTGAGCAATTAATAAGCCTTCTAAAATATGAGCGCGTTTTTCGGCCTGCGCCAAATCAAATTTGGTACGGCGTACAACCACCTCATGCCTGTGCTCCACAAAATAATGAATCATATCTTTCAGATTCAACATTTCGGGACGGCCTTTTACCAACACCACATTATTAACCGAGAAAGAAGTTTGTAAGGCGGAGTATTTATATAAATTATTTAAAACCACATTCGAAATGGCATCTGCGCGCAATTCGTAAACAATGCGCATCCCTTCACGGTTACTCTCATCCCGAATTTCGGTGATGCCTTCAATTTTCTTTTCGTTACATAATTCCCACTGACGTTTTATCATGTCAGCTTTATTAACCTGGTAAGGAATTTCCGTTACAATAATTCTTTCACGATTATTAACCGGTTCAATGTTTGCTTTGGCACGCATCATCACTCTTCCGCGGCCTGTATGGAACGCTTCTTTCACGCCTTCGTAACCGTAGATGGTACCGCCTGTAGGAAAATCAGGCGCTTTAATATGTTTCATCAAACCGTCAATATCAATGGCGTTATCATCAATATAGGCCAAGATGCCGTTAATGATTTCCGTTAAATTGTGCGGCGGCATATTAGTGGCCATACCAACAGCAATACCCGATGCACCGTTCATTAATAAATTAGGGATACGGGAAGGCATTACGGTAGGCTCTGTTAAAGAGTCGTCAAAATTCGGACGAAAATCAACGGTATCTTTTTCAATATCCGCTATCATTTCTTCCGTTATTTTCCGGAAACGAACCTCTGTGTAACGCATAGCTGCAGGCATATCACCATCCACTGAACCAAAATTTCCCTGTCCGTCAACCAACATATAACGTAAGCTCCATTCCTGGGCCATACGTACCATGGTATCATACACGGATGCGTCACCGTGCGGATGATACTTACCTAACACTTCACCAACTATACGGGCCGACTTTTTATA
>JBBRHI010000101.1:0-8136 GCA_038222995.1 Bacteroidia bacterium
AGCATAAAGTTGGCCGACGTTAAATAATCGGGATGCACACAAACAATTACGTTAATAAACTCATCAAATTCGAAAAACTTTTCAATCGTATGAATTAAAACCGGCTTGCCTTTTATTTCCATAAATTGCTTCGGTATGTTAGCATGCATCCTGGTACCCGTGCCGCCTGCAACAATAATAACATTATAGTGTGAATTCATTTATTTTTATTTTTTGAAACTATATATGTTTATAGAATACATAGCTTGTTTATTTTTAAAGATGCTTTTAATTTTAATGGAAATCAAACAAGCCTCACCTCTTATGTCCATCATTATTTTATCTCTTCTGTCCATTCAGTTTTTTGTCCGTTCAATCTCTTTTAATAGTTCTTCACCCTTTCAATGCACTGATCAACGGCTTTATAAGCTTTGCTGAAAAACTGGAAACGTTGCTTTTCTGCAATACCGCTGATAAGCGTCGACTTCTTAATTAAGTTTCTCATCCAATGCTCTATCTCCTCACAAAACTGTTGATTGCCGGTAGTTAAAGAATTCATTGTATTGAATGAAATATATGAAAACACGGTACCGCCAACCGTTACATGAATGCAATTAGTTCCTATTACCAGGTCGCTGTTATATAAGCCAAAAGAGATACCTGCAGAGTTAGTATGATCATTTTTAGTGTCGTGTTCCGCGTAATGATGAATGGCCTGCATCATTTTTTTTAGTTCTTGTAACACGGTGATGGTATCCTCTTTTTCTTTAAAGGCACCCGATTCAAAATAATACTCTATTTGTTTAATCGTAGTTTGTATCGTTTCGTCTGTCCAAATCTCAATACTCGGTATTTTTAAATAGGTTTGATGTATGTGTTCTGCCAGCTTCAACTGCTTTTCAGGAATAGAGTCCCAATCAAATTTTTTGGTTTGATATTCCGGAACATTTAATACGGAGCGTTGCCAGTAAAATAATTTAAATGCCGCCAACTCTTTTGAATAGAACGAATGAAAAATAGGAATTTCTTCGGCCGCATATATAATTTTAGCGTCTTCCGACTTTTGTAAACGCGTTAATTGATTCAATAATCCGGTTAAATAGTTCTCGAAATTTTCCGCCGAATCTGTCAATTTAATATAATTACAGGTTACAGAGTCGCCTTTATTGGAAAAAACAGAATCAACCGAGATCCTGTAATGCTTGCAAATTTTATACGTTTCGTCCAGGCTTAATTCAGTTTCATTTCTCAACCGCCGGTAAGCACTGTCGTTGCTGATCTTTAAAAGATCGGCAATATCATCAACCAACGATACATTAGCAGGCACAACTTGTTTTAAATGCTTAATAAACACTTCCTGCATTTCAAACCCCGTTTTTTTACTCGCCATTTTGTAGTATTTAATACAACTAAAAGTAACTATTATTTGCAAAAAATGCAAAACCGGATCATCGCGTTATGATTTATTGCAAAACTCTTGGAAAAGCATGTCTGCAGAGAGTTTGGTTTTGGCATTTATGCAGTTAAGAGAAATTCTTGATTACTTATCCGTTTCATTTCGTTTTGCCGGCGATTTAATTTTGATCCTGAATATAAATACTAATCATGAAGTACATACTTTACATAAGCGGCTTAATCATTCTCTTAACTTCTTGCAAAGAAACGGGATTTTTAAACAGAAGATATACCGGCGGGCGTTTTGTGGAACATATCAAACCGGTTAAACATAACACCTTCTATTCTGATTCAACAAGATGTTACACGTCAACTGACAATAAGGAAATAAAAAGCGTAAGTGTACAATCACACATCTGTTCTGAAAAAGAAATGATTCACGCTACTTTAAATTCTATCATTAAAAAAGACAGCATATATATCTTTCGAAAAAAAGGCAGGGATAAAAAAATACTTGTAAAAAATAACTTAGAGGATGAAACAGTTTATTTAGATGAGCATCGGCAAGTTATTTATAAAGAACACAGAGCCTTTCAAAGGCCTGCCGAAATTAGCCCTGAACGAAAAAAATATAAAAGAGAAGAGGAGATCAATATTTTTTCGGCTTTGGCGCTTGGATTTTCAATACTGCCTATTATTGGCTTTGCGCTGGCCGTTCGATCTATAAAACTAATTAATAAATACAGAAAAGAGTATGCGCCCGAGCGTAAAAATGTAAGTATGGGAATGTCGGTTAGCGGCTTAGCTATATCCATTATCCCTTCTTTGGCGATGGCAGCTTTAGTATTACTTATTGTAGTATTACTATTTGGTCTAATCTTTTTGTTATAACCATTTTAAATCAACCTTATGAAAAAAATTGACGCTCTTAAAATCATTTCTTTAACGGTAATGCTTATGCCCGGAAAAGCAGTTGCACAAGACACCATTTATTTTAAAAACACAAGTAACTTAAGTGCCAAGGTTTTAGAAGTAGGCATTAAAGAAATTAAATACAAGCATTACAATGATTCAACCGGGTTTGTTTTTAATATGAATAAAAACAAGATCAGCTGCATTAAATATGCAAACGGATATACAGATACAATAAAGACAGCCTTTGATCCTGTTTTTGAAACAGATGCCTATACTGTTTTAAATAATAATAGTATAAAAATTTTAGGGAAACGGCTAGTCTATAACGGCAAAACATTAAATGATAAAAAACTAAAATCCCTTATCGAAACATGCCCTGTACCCGGAACCCGGGAGCTTTTAAAAAAAGAATTTAAGGACATGAAACGTTATGAACTAAATCAAAAATTATACGCGCCAATAGGTTTAACCACCGGGTTTATGGCGGTAATAATAACAGCTCCGCTTCTTACAGAACCCAATGCCCGGGGGTTTCAATACTCCCCGCAAACATGGCAAATTGCTGCCGCAGGCATTATCGGCGGGGCAATTATACGAATTTCATCCTGCGTGATCTCTACCATAAATAAAAACAAACGCCGGAATAAGCGTAATGAAATAGCCCTTATATATAATGATATAACTAATTAACTACCGAACTGATAAAAATAAAATTATAAAAACAACACCATGAAAACAATACAAATCAAAAAAGCAATGCAGGTAATAACGGTAACAGCCATAATTATTTCCTCATTCGTAATTACAAAAAATATTATTAATAATGTTAAATACCTCTATAGCCTACAACCTGCGGGCATTGGTTTATCGTGTTTTTACGATATGATGCAATAGCTGCCGGCAATGATTTTACAATAATAGTATTAACTCAACTAAACACATCATGAAACATAACATTAAACTTATCGCTTTAACCGGCTTATTTTTCTTAAGTATACACTCTGCGTTTGCACAAAATGCAACAAAGAAAAAATTAACGCTTACTATCCTCTCTATTGATATTACGGGCATTAAAAGCGATCCTCTACAAATGGGAAATCTGGTACGCACCGAGCTTGAAAAGCTCGACACGTTTGAAGTGATGGACCGGTATGACGTAGCCTATATGGTAGAAAAAAATAAGTTAAGCATCAATAACTGCTACGGTAAATTATGCCTTACCGAAATCGGTGAAATAATAAAGTCGGATAAAATGCTGAGCGGAAGTATAGAGCAATATCCTAAATCCATAATTTATACCCTGCGGTTGATAGATGTAAAATCTAAAGCTATAGAAAAAACAACCGTACTCGAATTTTTAAATTTACCGGAAGAGCTTCAGGCCTTTACCAATGTAGTGGTTCAAACCATGTTTAACAAACCGGTTGATCAGAATTTATTGGATAAGCTCACGCAACGTAACGGATTTGATAATTCCATCAATAATCCTAAAAGGGACAGGCTGAGGCTTGACGGGCCGCGCTTAGGTTTTGTAGCCTATACCGGAAATACATCCAACATTATTCAGGCTGATAAATCGGTTGGCGGATTCGAGGCCTTCCCGGCAATGTTCCAGTTTGGTTACCAGTTCGAAAAACAATACTTAAATGAAGGTAAAATTCAGGCCTTGTTCGAATTTATTCCTTTAATTACAGGCGTTGACCAGGGGTATTTTATCCCTAGTTTTTCCTTACTGCACGGTTTAAGAAGTAACGTAAACGGTTGGGAATTTGCCTTAGGGCCAACGATTAACCTTTCGCCAAAATCTTACGGTTATTACGATGCGGGCAATGTTTGGCACCGTCAACAGGATTGGGCTGCCGACGACGCACATGAGAATATACCAAATCCTTTTACAATCAGGGAACGACTGGACAGCCGAGGGGCTTACTCCATACAATCGGGGTTTGTTATTGCTTTTGGCCGGACATTTAAATCAGGAAAACTGAATTTACCCGTAAATGCTTATGTAATCCCAAGCAAAGATGGTTTCCGAATCGGTGCCTCTTTAGGGTTTAACGCAAAAAATAAATAATTATGAAAGCACTTCTTTATAAAGTTCCGTTTATCCTACTGTATTCACGTTTAGTGGCAGCCGTATTGTTAATTGCATTTTCATTCATTCCCGTTTCGCCCGGCATTATTATAGGCTTGAGCGTGTATGCCATTGTGAGCGACATTTTTGACGGTATGCTTGCGCGTTATCTAAAAATCTCAACGATCGAAATGCGACAAACAGATACAAAAATCGATACCGTTTTTTGGTTCAGCTGCTTATTTTATATATGCATTCATCAAACTTCTTTTTTAAAGACACACGTAGCGCAATTATTAATTTTAGTCTCTTCGGAGCTCATCATTATTTTATTCGGCCTTTTAAAATTTAATGCGCATATTTCTTACCACACCGTTTTTTCAAAATTTTGGGCGCTTATATTACTTTGGTTCTTTATTGATATTATATCTAATAATGCATCTTCCCTAAGTTTTACAATTGCATTTTGGTACGGGTTATTTGTACAACTCGAAATTATAACAATCGCATGTGTATTAAAAACGAATCAAACAGATGTACCTAATCTTTTACAGGCGGTAAAATCGCGAAAAGGTTTTCCCGTTAAAAGAAACCGTTTTTTTAACGGTTAATTAACTTAACTAACATTCTTTTGTTTAAAATTTCATAGTTGCCTGCAAATCATCCGTTTTTTTTGGTTTAGCTTTGTTTTTATCGGAAAAACAACTAATTTAATCGAATATTAAATTCAGGCAACATGAATAGAACTTTTACAAAATTATTTGTTTTAATATCCGGATTGGTTGTTTTCAGCGGAGGTTACGCACAATTATCTGTTACGGGACAAGCCGGCGGGCTAAAATTTTTAGGAGACGTAGGTCAAAAAAATAATGCCAACTTTTTCAGTGATATGAGGTTGGGATATAACTTTGGTATTGAATACCGTATCGGGAAAGTGCTGGGTGTCGGCATTGATGGGATGTACGGCCATTTGGCAGGAACCGACAATGATAAAACGTCGCACCTTAACTTTCAAACACAGGTAATGGGAGGGGCAGTAAATGTATTTGCCTTTTTCGATAAGTTAGGCGCTAAGGAAAAAGACGTGTCGCCCTTTATCAGTGCAGGTTTTGGATATATGATGTTTGATCCGCACGGTGACCTCAGGGATAAAAACAGCACAAAGTATAATTATTGGAGCGATGGTTCGATCCGAAATTTATCAGAGTCATCCCAAAATGATCCGGTATCCATGGTCATTAAACGTGATTATAGTTATGAAACACAATTAAAAGACAGCGCGGTTAATTATGCCAGGAACACATTTTATATTCCTTTAGGAATCGGTGCTAAATTTAAAATGGGTTTCCGCACAAGCTTAAGGGTTGGTGTAACATATAACCTATGTATGAGCGATTATATCGATAACCGTAAAAAAGGCGGTAACGACAGCTGGGCATCAGCCAATATAGGCATTAACGTTCACTTCGGTAAAAAACCAAAAGACGGGTACAGCGCAGTAAACTTTAATGAGATCGACAATTCAGACTTGGACGGGGATGGCGTAAAAGATATAGATGACAAATGCCAGGGAACTCCAAAGGGCACTAAAGTAGACGGCAAAGGCTGCCCTGAAGATAAAGATAATGACGGTGTATTTGATTACATGGACAAAGAGGTAAATTCTAAAAGGGGCGCTAAAGTGGATGCTAACGGAGTTACTATTGATGAAGACCTGATGGCAAAACGCCAGTTAGAGTGGGACAGCTTAGCAAGCGAAAGAAGCGAAGGCTTTAATAGTGCGCCTAGTACCGCTTACCTCGAAAGTGTGGAAAGCAAAGCAAAAGAAAACAAAGCTGCAACAGGCGCTGCCACTAAAATACCGTCTGAATTTATACCTGCCGATATTAATAAGGACGGTTATATTTCCGCTAAAGAAATTACGCAAACTATTGATTCTTTCTTTGAAGGAGACAGTTCATTTAACGTAGAAAAAATTAACCGACTCATCGACTTTTTCTTTGAGCAGTAAAGCAAGCCATGATAAAACCACTTATTATTCTATTTAACACTGTATCTGTATTTTTCTTCAGCTTTTTCTTCGGCGATTCGCCCGTTACCGTTACCGGTAATTTCCCGAAAAACGCTGCCGTAGGCACCGAATTTACCGCTGATATAGTTATTAACAAGAGTAGTGTAACCGGTTTCGCAAAGCTTCAACTCGAAGTGCCGCAAGGCTTTACCGTAAAGGAGGTCGACAGCAAATCAGGGAACTTTTCCTTTACGGGAAATATTGCAAAAATCATCTGGACCTCTATTCCCTCCGATGCTCAGTTTACAGTAAAGTTTGCATTGGTAGCAGACGCAAGTGCAGCAGGGGCAAAAACTATCAGCTCAAAATTTTCATACGTTAATGGTAATAATAAAGAAGTGGTTGAAATGCCCCTTGTAGAGATACAGGTTGGAGGGGATGTTAATGCTTCCCCTATTGCGGTATCCGAACCTACACTTGCCCCTACTAACGTTTCGGAAGCAACACCGGTAACAACTACCGAACCGGTTGCTACTTCAAATACACAAAACTCAAATACGAGTTTAGGAAACCCTGTTGAGCCGGCCTCAAACGTAGTGTGTTCGCGAACCATCACTAAAGGCACCTCTGCAAACGAATACAATGTAGAAGTTAAAATAAAAAAACCGGGCATTAAAGGTTTCGCTAAGTTTCAGGAAATACTTCCTAAAGGCTACACTGCTAAAGGTGACAAAACAAACGGCAGTTCATTTTCGTTATCAGACGGCAAAGCAAAATTTGTATGGGTATCATTACCTACGGATGATGAAATAATCTTATCGTATGTATTGCAAAAAGAATCGGCAGCAAGTGAAGATGCAAAATTAAACGGAGAATTTTCTTACCTTGAAAATGACCAAACCCGAAAAGTTAAATTGCCGGAAGACATCATTTCGGCAACAGGCAATATAGTTGCAGGAACAACAACACTTCCTTCAAACCCTGTTGCATCAACTACTCCAACGGTTGAACCAAAAACAACTCCAACCGAAACAACATCAGTTGCAGCCACTAAAACCGAACCTAAAGCAACCGCTAACCCGGTTGTTGCCCGTAAAGACGGGAATATATCCTATGTCGTGCAGGTAGGCGCTTTCCGTAATGCAATCCAACAGGATGTCCTTTCCAAAAAATTCAATATTTCAGAAACCATTAAAAGTGAAATGGCCGAAGGCTACAGCAAATTTATGGTTGGCAACTTTGGAGAATATAAAGAAGCAAGAAATCACAGAGAAGAAATTAAACAAAAAGGGTGCAATAGTGCTTTCGTTGCTGCTTACAACGGGCCTAAAAGAATTACGGTGCAGGAAGCATTAATGATTACAAGCCAGAAATGGTTTAAATAGAACCATTTGTTTATATTTGCGTATAAGCCTTCAATATGCTTAAAAAAGTACTTTTTATACTCTATATCGTTTCTATTTTCATTTGCTCCCGGGCTCATGCTCAAACCGATACTTCCTCTGTAAAAACTAATAATGCAGCGCCTGACTCATTAGCAAAAAAACCTAAAAAGGAAAAACAAAAAAGTGAAGATCCCCCCGCGTTAGGTGATGTATTTCATCCGAAAATTTCCTTAGGTGCGGGTATGATGTCATTTCACGGGGATCTTTATTCGAGGCATTACCAGGCACCATGGACGGGCCGTACAGGCTTTGACCTTAACATCTCTCAACGTTTATTTAAACCGTTGCAATTAAACTTTAACGTCTTATTCGGAAAA
>JBBRHI010000102.1:0-8113 GCA_038222995.1 Bacteroidia bacterium
ATTTGTGGCTTCAGAATGGTGTTATCATCTTTTACCATTAATGAGGCAATGCCGTATAAACGAATAGGCAGGTCGTTAACCGTTTGTGCATGCGGTTGAATTAAATGAACAAACGCATAAATATTAGGCGTCATTTCCTTAGTAACCGTAAATTCGTATTCTGTAGTGCCTTCTTTGCTGTCTATCCACTTACTTAATAATGTGCGGCTTCCGTTCTCAATATTTATTAAAATTTTCCCGCCTTTAGGGCTTGGGATTAAAAGCTTTGCTTTATCGCCTACTTTATATTCCTGTTTATCTGTATTAACGGTTAACACGTTGCTTCCTTCGTTTCCTTTAGGAGATTTTCCTGCCCAGCTGGGCCAGTCAATAAAAACCACCTTCCCGCAGGCATGGCCGCTTTCGGTATCTTTTACATATACTAAGTATCTTCCCCAACCCGGGCGGTTTACCCTTAATTTAAAATTTGCTTTTCCGTTAGCGGAAGAAATGTTTTCTGTGTAAACGGGTTCATGGTAATTACTTCCTATATAAGAAGAAAGGTCTTGGTTGTAGTTATCCCACCACCAGCGCCAGTCTAATTTATATACTTTTACTTCAATGTTTGATCGTGAGGTGGCTTTACCGTATTCATCTACGGTTGCTATTTGTACTACATGATCTAAGTCTGTTTCTAAATATTCTTCGTTCTCTTTTGTATCCGGTACTTTTATACCTACATAATTGGTGAACGGTGAAACAGGAATTGTAAAACGGTCTGTGCTGAAAGAGCCTCCTTCTTCAAATGCCCTGATGGTAAAGTTCGCCGCTAAAAACCCCGGGGCATCTTTTGTATCATTTAATTGTGCGCTTACATCCAAATGCCCGTTTTCATCTGTTCTGCCCGTAAAAATGGTTTGGGTTTCCGAATAAAAATTCTGTGCCGGGTTATCGAACGTAAAACCCTTGTAGCCTTTAAACTCTGTATTGATTTGTGATAGCGACACATCAATTTTTGCTTCTAAATTTTTCCCCGGTGCACCATGCAGCCATTTTATATCCAGCGGACTGTTAAGTTTAAGATCACTGCTGTAAATTTTATCCTTTTTATAGTCTAAATTTATTTTTAAACGATTGGGCATGATCGTTTCTATGCGTATGTTTTTGGAAAACACTACTCCGCCCACTTTTACTTTGGCTAAATAAACGCCTGTAGGAGCTGAGCTTTCAGTCTTAGTAGAAAAATTATAAAAGCCGTTCACATGTTTGGTTCGTGTGAGTTTTTGAACTACTTGCCCTTGCGGATTTAATAACTCTAAAGATGCGGGGTAATTTTCAGGAAATTTCTTTTCTTTATTTTCCAAGATAAATGATAAGTATAAGCTGTCTCCCGGGCGCCATACGCCGCGCTCGCCATATATAAAGCCTTTTACGCCTTTTTGTACCTCTTCACCATCCACTTCAAAAGAGCTTAATGATAAGGAATTCCCGTCATCCAGTTTTAAGTAGGTGCGTTCCTGTCCGCGCTTCGCAATTAATACAAATGGTTTTTGTTTGGTTTCTAAAACAGCAATTCCCTCACCGTTAGTAGTCACTTGTTTTAATTTTTGCTGCTGATAATCATAAGCTTCAATACTTACATTCCCTAACGGTTTGGTAGTTATCAGGTCAGACGTGAAAATGCTGATCTGCCCGTTATTGCCTCGTTTGGCAATTAACCCGATGTTGGTTGCTAAAATATTTCGGTTCACCGATTTATTATTGTAATACGCTCTTGAACACGGGTTATTTCGTTCCGAATAATTGTAATAGTAATAATCATCGTAGTAATCGTCATACGAATTATAGTAATCCCAATCCTTTTCCTCGTCATCGTTTTTATTCGATTCATTATTCGAATACTCGTCATCGCTTTCATGCGAGATTGTATCGCCCTGGCAGTTATAGGTTGAATAAGTTTTATTAAAGCTTAAACGGATATTATACAATGCTCCCGGCTCGGCTTTAATTAAAGAAGACAGGTCAATTGAATAGTTGTTCCATTTGTTGCGTGTAGGGTTTCCTGTAGCCTGTAAAGCAATTTTCTTTTTAATAATTAATTTACCGACACGGCGCAGTTCCTGGCTGCCGTCTAAAGCATTCACTTGTAAAAACTGCAGCATGTTATTTTCATAAATACGTGTAATTCTTACATCAATGGCATTAAGATTCACCGCTTCAAACGGAAATATTAATCCGCTTGAATTTGGAAGTATCACTCCCTTGCCAACTAATCTTACACTTGGTTTCAGGTCTTCAAAAAATACGGATTGTGTAATCGCTTCTTTTAAATGTTTCCCGTCGCTGTTTTTTATGGCGTTGCTAATCACAATATCCCTCGTGTCGGTATAACGTTCAGCGGTATATATCTTAATAGAATTGTTTTCTATCATGTAGGTTAGCTTGGTTTCTTTTACGGGAAGGTTTTCATTATTATTACCGTATTCATCATATTCAGTGACGTTTGCGGTACCATTCGGATTAGCAATCGATATAAGGCCTTCAAGGTTTTGATTGGGATCTATTTTATCGGAAAACTGTAAGGTTACAAATTGGTCGGGTTCATTATCGATCAATACATTTAATAATGTAAATTCATTTGTATTGGGGATGGTTAATTCTTTTTTTCCTGATTCGGCAGCGCCAATCGGTTCACCGTTAAAATCGATGATCACATTTCCTTTTCCTTTTTGAATATTACTTAGTGTAAAATGATGCGTAGTGGAATTTTCATGGACCCATTTAACAGGTATGTTTTGTGAACCCTGTGTGATTTGCGTTGTTTTTTCAACTAATAAATTATCAGCATAATCAGCAGTGGTAAGTGTTGCGTCTATTTCCAATAAATTATGATCGACAGTTTTATAATTGTCTACCGTAATTTCAAGGGCTTGTTTCAGCGTAGAAAATTCAAATTCAAAATCTTTTAATTCACTGCTTACATCAAGCACTTTTCCTAAGTGAAACGTTGCTTTATATGTTTGATTACTATTTAAGCGCTGAGCCGGTTTAAATTCAATGGTTTTTTTATCAAGCCAGGTAATGGTTCCCGCAATATCCGGGCTAAACTCCAAGAGGTCATTTTCTGTTTGTTTCCCTTCTTCAATGTCAGCGCTCGTTTCTTCCTGCAGTACAACCGTAATTTTATTTTCTACCGATACAAAGCCGGCGGTATAAGCGGTTATGTATTGCTTGTAAGCAGGGTTTATGTATCCCGTGTCATTTTTTGCTGAAGTTGAGGAATAATAAGTTAATCCACCGATGGATAATGCCGTGATCAGGAACACAGCAATAATTGTTTTAATTGACATAGTTTTTGGGAAATTTGAAGTAAAATTAGGTAAAAAAATCGCTTAATTGCAAAAAATAGAATACCTTCCGTAAGTATTATTTAAAATAATTCCGGGTTTACACAATAAAGCAGAATAAGCTGCGTTTTTAATCTAAACTCTAAACACACTCTATGCATAAAACTTCTACTCTTGTTTCTACATCAAAAAAAACCACTAAAAGCAAGCAACAGGCTGAAATGTTTGTTGAAATTCCCGATGTTTCGGATTCCATTGTCCGCTCTATCTTAAATTACTCCAAATCACTTACCGTAAAACGGTCCGGTTCGGTTGGTTTTATTGAGGTTGTGGCCAGTTAAAAATCCGTTTTCCCGGTTTTTACTTCTCAAAACGGTTTAAGCCGTAAAATACTTATTTAATAAAGTTTGTGTAATAGCTATATTACCTTATTTTTGCGTTCTACTTTATCTATTTAACAATGGCACAATTTGAATTAACAATGCCCAAAATGGGCGAAAGCGTTGCGGAAGCAACTATTATAAAATGGACCAAAAACGAAGGGGATTCTATTAAAATAGATGAGACCATTTTAGAAATTGCTACCGATAAAGTAGACTCAGAAATCCCTTCACCGTTTGAAGGTAAATTGATCAAGAAATTATTTCAAGAAAACGATGTTGTACAGGTTGGTGCGGTTATCGCTATCATCTCGTCTGATGCTAATGCCTCTGTAAGCGAAGCTCCTAAAACAGTTGCTCCCGCTCAGGAAAACAGTACGCCTGCAAACACCAGTTCAGCTCCTGCCAAATCAATGGAAACAGCCAATAACGATTATTCGGGAACTGATAAATTTTATTCTCCTTTAGTGAAAAGCATTGCTAAGGAAGAAGGAATTTCTTTACAGGAATTAGACGCTATTAAAGGATCAGGACAAGAAGGGCGCGTGACGAAAGCGGATATTTTAGCTTACTTACCAAACAGGAATAAACAAGCAGCTACTCAAACTAACGCTAAAGCTGGAGAAAAAACAGCGTCTTCAAACAATGCTTCAAAAAGTTCAATGGGCGTGCCCGACAATACCGTGTTGGTTCAACGCCCGGCGGTATCGGTAGGTGCAGGTGATGAAATTATTGAAATGGACCGGATGCGTAAAATGATCGCTGATAACATGGTTATGAGCAAGCATGTATCACCGCACGTAACCTCTTTTGTAGAAGCCGACGTAACTAATTTAGTACAATGGAGAGAAAGGATTAAAAAAGATTTTGAAAAACGCGAGAATGAAAAAATTACGTTTACGCCTTTATTTATTGAAGCGGTCGTTAAGGCTATTAAGGATTATCCGATGATCAACGTCTCTGTTGATCAAACAGGAACAAAAATAATTAAACGTAAAAATATTAATATCGGCATGGCAGCGGCTTTGCCTACAGGTAATTTAATTGTACCGGTTATTAAAAATGCCGATACAAAAAATTTAGTAGGTATTACTAAGGATGTAAATGACTTAGCAAACAGAGCGCGCAACAATAAATTAACGCCTGATGAGATACAGGGCGGAACCTTTACTATCAGTAACGTTGGAAGCTTTGGTAACGTCATGGGAACCCCTATTATTTTACAGCCCCAAGTAGCTATTTTAGCGGTTGGTACCATTAAAAAGAAACCGGCTGTTATTGAAACTCCTCAGGGGGATGTAATAGCGATCAGGCATTTTATGTTTTTATCTTTATCTTATGATCATAGGGTCGTGGATGGTTCTTTAGGAGGAAGCTTCTTAAGAAAAGTGGCCGATTATCTTGAAAGTTGGGACACAACAAGAACTTCTTAAAATGTTAAAATCCCGCCTCAAAAACGGGATTTTTTTATCGGCAAAATTGTGCTTTATATCTAAATTATACTATTTTTGTTAACTTGTTAAACTAATTATATGAAGAAGTATTATTTATTTATTATTGCCCTGCTGTTAGGTTGTAACCTTTTAAAAGCACAGTTGCCTTCCGGTAGTTATTCCGATTATTTCAGAGAGGGAACATTTCTTTTGATAGAAGAGAATTATGATATGGCGTTGAAGAATTTTCTACAAGCGTATAAAATTGATTCATCGTCGGCTAACATCAATTATAATGTTGGTGCATGCTATTTAAATTCCCCGGCTAACAAACAATTGGCAGAAAGATATTTGGCAAAATCAATTACGAATATTGCTAAAAATTATAATCCGGATAACCCTTCCGAAAAAGGTGCCCCTCCGTTAGCTTACTTACTTTACGGTAAAGCATTACACCTTAATTATAAGTTTGACGAAGCCAATGCGCAATTTGAGATTTTTGAGAAAAATTACGCTAAAGATAAGGCAAGTAAGGAAGATGTAGCATTTTTAAAATTGCAAACAGCCTACGCAAAAGAATTGGTGGCAGCTCCTATTAATGTAAAGGTACAAAACCTGGGAGACAGTATTAACAGCATATATCCTGACTTTAGTCCGGTGCTTAGTGCAGATGAACGAATGATGATTTACACTACCAGGAGAAATACGTCAACCGGCGGTGAAAAAGGATTGGACGGACAGTACTACGAGGATATTGTGGTAGCGTATAAAGACGATAACGATATTTGGTCAAGCCCAAAACCCATCAGTCAGTTCATTAACACAAACGGTAACGAAGCTTCCATAAACTTAACACCCGACGGACAAACCTTAATTGTTTACCAGGACATCGGCAAAGGCGGCGGTGATGTGTTCTTTAGCACATGGGATGGGAAAGACTGGAGTTCGCTTCAACAATTCGGATCTGATGTAAACACAAAATATTGGGAAACACATGCTTGTTTAACTGCTGACGGTAACACACTTTACTTTGTATCTGACAGGCCGGGCGGATACGGCGGGCGTGATATTTACCGTTGCGTAAAATTACCTAACGGTAAATGGAGCTTAGCACAAAACGCGGGTCCTATTATTAATACAAAATATGATGAGGATGGCCCTTTTATTCATCCTGACGGAATCACTCTGATCTTTGCATCTAACGGACACAAAACAATGGGAGGCTTTGATATCTTTGTTTCTATCATGGAAGAGGATAAAAAATTCTCTGAGCCTACTAATATGGGTTACCCTATAAACACACCGGGCGATGATATTTTCTTTGTAACCTCACCTGACGGAAAACGCGGTTATTTTTCTTCATCCAAAGAAGGCGGAAAAGGTGAAAAAGATATTTACATGATGTTCATCCCTGATGCTAAAGAAAAACCATTGGCCTTATTTAAAGGATCTATTCTGCCTGCAGATGGCGAAAAATTACCGGAGGATTTAGAGATCATTGTTACTAATAAAGAAACAGGCGAGATTGTAGGTCGTTACAGGCCAAAAGCAAACGGGACTTTCTCAACAATTTTACCTCCGAATAAAAATTATAATTTCTCGTACCAAAGCAAGGGAGAAGAATTTTATAATGAAGACCTTTATGTATCGAATGACGTAACTTATCAGGAAATTAAAAAAGAGATCAATCTTGAGCCTGTTTCCTTGTTAGGAAAAGTGAAGGTGAGAGAAAAAGGAGTTATCTTAAATACATTAGTCTTTAATAACGCTAAAGACAAACAACCTGTAGCAAATGCTAAAGTTACTTTAACTGAAAAAGGCGGTGCTGATACAAGTTTTGAAACAGACGCCAAAGGCAAAAAAGACGCTACAGTGTTAGCATTCGATAAATTATATACAGTGGTTGCGGAAGCAAACGGTAAAAAATCGGCAGTAAACAGCTTTAATACAGTTGGCATAAAAGGAAGCAAGTCTATTACGCAGATCTTATATATTGACGGGAAACCGGCTAAAACATTCGATCTGTTTTTGAATGTAACAGCAGTTAATAAAAAACGTAAACCGCTAGCTGATACTAAAATTACCTTAACGGGTAACGACGGCAGTAAGTACGATGGAATTACGGATGCTAAAGGACGTATTAAAAACATTGAATTAACGAAAGATGTAAACTACGACCTTATTGGTGAAAATAACGGAATTACTTCTGATAAGGCGTTGTTTACAACCATGAATGTAACTGCTAAAAAAGTGTATGAGAAAACGTTGATCATTGATGCTACCCCTTCAGATGTTGTATCTAATCACGGTGATCACGGTACAAAAAACACTAATGGCAATTCATCATACAACGGCAGTAAAAATACCGGTTGCGGAAGTCCTGTATCGTTCAAAAATTATTTTTCTTACGATAAAAATGAGGTCGATCAAGCCAACAACTGGAGTAACCTGATTGATGCTATTGTTGCAAAAACAAAAGAGTGTAGCCCTACAGTTAAAATCCTGTCAAGTGCGTCACAAGTTCCTACACACGCATTTTCTTCAAACAGGGAATTAGCTAAATCGAGGGCTGAAAATTTAGAAAATAAAATTAAAGCGGATGTAGCTGCTAAAGGCGGTGATGCAAGCAAAATTGACTTTAAATTGGTGTACCGGGTAAGAGGTCCTGTTTATGAGGGCGACTACCAAAACAGGGAAAAATACGGCAAATTTCAATACGTAAAAGTAATTGCTAAATAAAAAAAGAGTTTATTGGTAAAAAACACCGGACTAATTTAGCCCGGTGTTTTTGTTTTAATACCTTTGTAGGCTATGCAAAAAGAATGGTTCTCTTCTTGGTTCGACACACCTTATTATCATACGCTCTATAAGAATAGAGATTATGCAGAAGCCTCTTTCTTTATCGATAATATAACAGCTTTTTTGAAATTGAAATCTAATTCCGTTTGCTGGGATCTCTGTTGCGGTAAAGGAA
>JBBRHI010000103.1:0-8113 GCA_038222995.1 Bacteroidia bacterium
AACTGAAACAATATAGGGTACTACTTTGATGGTTTTCCGGCTGCTCTCGCATGCTTCGGTATTTAGTAAAAGTATATGAATAGGCGTTCGGTTTTTATGGGAGTTAAATGTATAACGAAACCCTGCGGCAAATGGTTACACCATTTAATGCGTTTTAACATAAACCGGCTAAATAGGCTGTTTACACGCCTTTATTTAACAAAGTAGCCCTTATTTTAACACCGGTTGGTTGTACATAGAAGTTGTGTACTTATACATTGATGCTATGTCGTTCTGCACAGAAGTTATGTCCTTATACATAGATGTTATGCCGTTCTACACAGAAGTTATGTCCTTATACATAGATGTTATGTCGTTCTGCACAGAAGTTGTGTCGTTAGACATTAACGCTATGTTCTTAAACATTACAACGATGTCCTTAGACACTAATGCTATGTCGTTAGACATTGATGCTGTATTCTTAGACATTGATGCTATGTCGTTCTACACAGATGTTGTGTGCTTATATATTAACGCTGTGTCTTTAGACATTAAGCCATGTGCTTAGGTACAGATGTTGTGTACTTATATACGGATGTTATTTGCTTTTACATAGAATTGTTTCCTTCTGTAAGATCGATAAAGTTTTAACCATATAGCTTAGCTTTTTTAAATAACCTCACCCCACCCATCGGGTACAATACCTTTCTCTCTCATCCATTGCAAGGCAACATCCAATCGGTCTTTGTATTTCTTTTTTTGAGGATCCCAGTTTAAAAAGTCTTTTTTAAGCAATTCGTCCGTAATTGTTTCTTGTTTCAGAATACGATTATTCCAAACTGCATAAAGCGTAGCAATAATTTCCGTTTGTTCCCAAGTCGATTTTTTAAACTGTGCAAGGAGTGCATCAATGGATTTTGACTCGGCAGTAAAACTATCTTTAAAATAGTTCTCCAATTGCTTTGCCGAACCTAAGGCAGTGTAATTAATTTGCCTGCCTGTTTTCGATTTATTTATATCATAAAAAGCGAGGTGCTTTAATTTTGATTCTACTTCATTAATTAGCTTGCCATCATAAGGACCGGCTACATTTTGCATGTAGTTTGATCCTAAATTTAATTTACAATGATGTTCTGTGAGGTAAAGCAGCTTTTGAAACTTAACCCGTCCAAAATCTTCATTGTTTGTTATGTTTATAATATGCCCTGCTAAAATAGCTTTATCTGTAACCGAATATTTTTTTGTTTTAGTTGTCGTCTCTAACACAACTTCTTCATTAGTCACTTGGTTTAAATTCAACTCGCCTTTAAAAGCTTTTTGGCTCAAAACTCCATACATATTTTGCAACTCTACTAAACTTTGTTGGTATTGAGTTTTGAGTTCTTCTACTTTTTCAACTATGGTGGCAAATTTTGTTTGAAGTTCGATTGGCGGAAGCGGAATTAATAGCTTTTTAAATTTATCTTGGGTGAAATGTTGAATAGTTACAGATGTTGTTTCTTTTTTTATTAGACCATTTGTAACACCCAGATACATATACCAAGAGAAATAATTAGCGTCAATTTTAACCTGATCCTTTATTCGCAGTCTATGTAAAGCATTTTGATAACAATAATTTTCTAACTCAGTTTTTAGAATTGCTGTTCTTCCTACATCTCCACCTTCACAAACTAAAATATCTCCCTTTAATAAATTATAACTTTCTTCTTCTTTCTCGCTAAAATCCATTTCTTTTACATTTGAAAGATCAATAACTCCCCATTTAACATTTACATTTCTTAAATATTTTCTTAAACGGGTGCCTGTGTAATTCTTTGCCGAAAGCATTTTACCTAATTTCATGTCAAATAAATTACCACATGCTTCTTTTTTCCACTTTTTATTTACTTTCATCGGATCCCCAAACATATCCAAAAAAGTAGATTTTAGTAATTCATCTAAAAGGCTAATACTTTGTTTGCGTTGTGCTATTAATAGTTCAGCTTGGCTTAGTATATTTGCAATACGGATTTGGTCAGCTAATAGTTCAGGAATTTGTATTTCAATTTTTCTTAAATTTTTTTGTGTAATGGCTTTGAAAGTCGAGCCAACACCTAAATCAGAAATCTTTTTTTCATTTACTCTTAAAAAATAATAAACATAATCTAAGCTTATATTTTCATTTACTCTAATAATTCCTAAACCTCTTCCGGCACAAGCCTTTACGTTGTTTATAATTACAGGCCCTACAGGAGCGCGAACAGAAATTAAGATATCATTTGGATTTGAAATTTTAGTTGGTTTATTACACCAAAATCTAATTTTTGGATGTTTACCATTAAAATCTGCCATTCCTTGAAAAAATGGTACCCCATCACCAATACTATTATAAGAACTTGAAGGCGGAGATTGTCCAGCAATAATTATGGCAATATCCTCTAAAGTTTTACTTTCCAACTTCATTATATTAATTCTTTAAGTTCTTTTAATCCTTTGCTAATATTAGTCTCTATACTTTCTAATTTCTCAAATATCATAGCGGGTTTTTCATAAACTATTTCTTCATACACTTCCTGTTTATATTTACTAAGGCTCAGGTCGTAGTCATTATCTACTACCTCCTTCTTTGTTACAAAAAACGATTTTCCGGAAGTTTCAGCCGCCGGTTTTGCAGTACTCCGTTCGTGGTATTGTTTTACAATATCCTGCAGGTCTGACCTATCTATCTTATTACGCTTATCATCCAGGGTATAGCCATCATTTTGCATTTCATAAAACCAGATGTTTTTGGTTTCACCGCCTTTTGTAAATAGTAAGATAGCTGTAGCAACTCCTGCGTAAGGTTTAAATACGCCACTCGGCAAAGTAATTACGGCTTTGAGCTCGCTGTTTTCAATCATTAGCTTACGGGCGCTAACAAACGCCTTACCACTACCAAAAATTACGCCTTGCGGGATAACGACTGCGGCTGTGCCTCCCATTCTCAACATCGTATAAATGCGCTCAATAAATAAAAGTTCTGTTTTTGTGGTTGGCAACCGAAGGCTTTCATTTATATCACCTTTATCAATATTGCCGGTAAAAGGAGGGTTTGCCAGTATCACATCAAACTGTGCATCTTCATTATAACTTTTACTGAGTGTATCTTTATATTGAATATGTGGCCGGTCAATGCCATGCATCATCAGGTTCATAATACCTAAGCGCACCATTGTTGTATCAATATCAAAACCAAATAAACTGTTATCCACAATGCCCTTTAACTTTTCATTTAGGATAGAAGAAATTGTAGCGCGTACAAACCCGTCTTCATCATGCCATACATGATCGGGCTTTTCTTTCATTACCAACTGCGTGAGCATATATTGGTATGCACCCAATAAAAAACCACCCGTGCCGCAGGCGGGATCCGCGATGCGCTGCCCTAACTGAGGTTGAACCAGATCAGCCATTAATTTTATAATATGCCGCGGTGTTCTAAACTGCCCGTTCTTTCCTGCGCTGGCAATTTCGCTTAACAGCATCTCATATACATCGCCCTGTATATCCTGAAACGATTGCCCGCCTTCATTGGCATCTTTTTCTATTTCAATAAAAATCTGGTCAATGGTTTTTACTGCTTCTACCAATAAACTGGGCTTAGGCATAATAAACACGGCATTAGCCATAGAGTGTGTAAAGTTATCGCCTCCCGGTATCTGCTTTAAAAAAGGAAAGACTTTGGTTTGCACATGTAATAGCATGTCTTCCGCCGGCATGTGTTTAAAGTTACTCCAGCGTAATTCCAATTTCTTTGTTTCTTTATCGGAACCCGGTGCCTTATATTTCCCCTCAAAAATAGAAACGTATTTCTCATTCGTCCAATCAGCATCCCGTTCCCGTTTTGCTTCCATGTCGTCGAGCCGTTTCATGAAAATTAAATACGTTATTTGTTCAATAGCCGTCAATGGATTACTAATACCTCCGCTCCAGAAATTATTCCAGAGTTTGTCAATGAGGGCTTTTATATTTGCGTTGTTAAGCATGTTATATTTTTTACGTCTTGCTGTTCGGCTCCCCTCCTGTTTTAGGAGGGGTGTCCGCAGGACGGGGTGGTTTAATTTATTTTATTTAAAATTCTTTTTAATTTCTTCCAGTACCCAATCCGGTTTATCAAACACTAATTTATTTTCAAACCTGATAACTTTAATTCCTAATTCATTTAAATAATGTGTTCTTATTTCATCCTGTACTATTCCTTCTTCTGTAAAATGAAGAGCTCCGTCTAATTCAACTGCCAGTTTTTCGGAAGGACAATAAAAATCGAGAATATAGTTACCTACGCTATGTTGTCTCCTGAATTTTTTACCATCAAGCTTACTACCTTGCAAATATTTCCATAAGCAAGCTTCAGCAGGTGTTAAATTACTTCGTAATGCTTTACGATTATTTTTTAAATAGTTTAAGTTATTCAGTTGCTCACGCATGTTAATATATTTGGTTTTTTAACCCCTCCGTCCTGCGGACACCTCCCCTTATCAGGGGAGGAGCCGAACAGTTATGCTGCTAATAATTTATCGGTTAACACTAATATTTCATTAATTTCTTTCGCTTTAAATACACCTCTAATTCCTTCGGGATGCATAAGCGTAAATGGCGCCTGTATTAAATCGCGTTTTTGTAAATTTCGTTTTTCTAAAATGTATTTTCTTAACAATTCTATAAATTGGAGCTGCCTGCTACTTAAATAGGTGTGCTCTTTTATAAACTCATCAAAAGCTTTAGCAACAGTTTCCGGAAAGCTTATCAAGATTTCAATTCCCAAAATGTGTTTTATGAATTGTGTAAAAGCTGCTTTTTGGTGATTATATACTCTTCTTAATAATTCAATGGTAATATGAGGATGCTCATTATGCAATTCTTCCGCTAATTGCTCAGCTTCCGCAGTATTTAATTCGTTTCCTTCTTTTAACTTTTGTAATATAACATTGCTTGCTACTAACTCATTTACCTTTTGTTCAAGCAACTCACGGTATTTAGCTACCGTCAAGGCTTCATGCTTAGGACCGAATTCAACGTATTCCTTTGCATACAATTCATCCTTAAAGTTAAACTTTGCCGGCCCTAACGGAACCGTAAAAGAATCACAGTGTTTCATTAACGGACTTATCTTTTCAATCAATTCATCCATTCTATCTTCTGTAATGGTTGCCCAATAATGATTGGTCTGGCTTTCACGAATTAAAGCTTCTTGTTGTGCTACAACATTAATTGAAAGCGGTAATCTAAGTATTTCTTCTATAATTCCTGCCTGAATTACTGCAAACAGATCTTTTTCGTTTGACAGATGTGCCAATGATATTTCTACAATATCTTTTTCAAAACGCATGGCTTTAAAATCAACTCCCGAAATAGTCCGGAATAAGGGTTTCACAACATTACGCAAAAATTCCATTTTACTGTCTGTAACCGACAACCAGAAATTTTCATCTTCTAATCGTTGTAATTCTGTTTTGGCTTCTAATATAACAACAGAGTTAGCGGGCAGACCCGCGATCTGGTGTCGTATTTTTATCATTTCATTTTCAATGATAGCAGTTTCATTTAACTCTCTTGCTTTTTGAATCTTATCTAAACGAAATCCAAATAACCTTACCGGTAATGGAATCTGAGCAATTGTTTCTTTTCCTTTGGGCTTTAATTTAAAATATTCGAAATTGTCCCAACAATCCAATATTAAAAAGAGATCTTTTTGTGTGCACCATGCTTTCATTTTCGCTTCTTCCAACAGCCTCGTACCCCGGCCTATCATTTGCCAAAACTTTGTGTAGGAATAAACAGGCTTGGCAAATACCAGATTAACTATTTCCCGCACGTCTATTCCTGTATCTAACATATCAACACTTATAGCAATACGAGGAAAATTATTATTTGTGAACTGATCCAGTAATCCGCCTTTTCCATGCACACGAGGGTCTTCCGAGACAATGACTTTAGCTAACTCCCCATGATATTGCGGATATAAAGCATCAAAAATCTCTTCTACACGCCTTGCATGTGCTTTACTGATACAAAAGAAAATGGTTTTTCCGGGAAGAACACCATCCGCATCTTTTATGGATTCTTCCATAAACTCTCTTACGATGAGTGTATTAGTTCCTTTATTAACGACGTTTTTTTCAATTTCACTACCTTCAAAATTAATTTCTTCTATTTCTTTTCCTTCAAGAATCAAATTCTTTTGATCTTCCAGAGAAACAGTTCGTTTATTAATTCCTTGCTCTTGAAATTTTGTCTTAATCTTCATTACTTGAAAATCAGATAAATAAGGAGGTATATGATTTATAGCCTCATCGTAGGAATAGGCAAAAGTAGGAAGTCCATTTTCGCACTCAAATAAATTAAAGGTATTATGATCAATTACATCAGTAGGTGTAGCTGTTAAGCCGACTGTAATTGTATTAAAGTATTGAAGTATTTCACCATATGTATTATAAATACTTCGATGACTTTCATCCACTACTATCAAATCAAAAAAGTGAGGGGAAACGTTAGTTTCTTCATTACGAATCACATTTAACATAGTAGGATATGTAGACACATAAATACGTCTGTCCGTAACAAATTCTTTTTCACCTTTCTTGGGCCAGCGTGGCTCATTGGGCAAGTATTCACTAAAAGCATCTAATGCTTGGCCTTGTAATGCAATTCTGTCTACTAAAAATAATACTTTTTCTGCCCAACCTGCGCGCCTTAAAACATCTACAAAAGCAATACAGGTGCGCGTTTTACCTGTACCTGTTGCCATAACCAATAGAAATTTCTTTTTACGATTTTCTATCCCTTCCAAAATAGAACGAATAGCCGCAATTTGAAAATCTCTTCCTGCAATAGAAGTATTAATTAATTCTTCAGTTAAGGGCTTTCTTCCATTCCGAATGTATTTATACCTTTCTAAATCAGACAGTGTAGGAAAACCATAAATCTTTTTAGGAGGGTAATTGCCAATATCCCAAAAGTAAATATCATGCCCATTCGTATAAAAGCAAAAGGGCAACTCACATCCATGCTGTTTAACAATGTTTTCACAATATTGCTTGGCTTGTTCTCTACCAATAGCGGCATCAACGGATGTTTTCTTTGCTTCCACTACTGCTATAGGCTTCCCGTCCTTCCCTAATAATACATAATCGCTAAATTGTTTCCCTACATAAGGCGTTGCAGCTTCTGCTACGATATTTGTATCAACAATAATATCATATTCTAAAGCGACCTGAATAGGATCAGAAACATTCCAACCCGCAACCAGTAATCGTTTATCAATAATTTCCTTTCGGGTATGAGCTTCGTTAGTAGCCATTAATGCGTAGCAAGTTAATTATTAAAGACATACAAATGAATAACATTACTTTAATTATTTAACTCACAATACACGTAATATTACGTGCTTTCCAATTAAAACCTTTAAATCAAATGGCACCACCCTTGATTGTTCTTTAAAAACAACTAAAACCCTAACACCATGAAAACTGTTCAAGCTATTCCTCACCACAGCCTTATTGCTTTTTTAAATATGAAAGATGCGGCTAAAGCCATTGAATTTTATAAAAATGTGTTTGGCGCTAAAGAAATAGGTCGCATCACAGGCACCGGAGATATGATTGGGCATGCAGAATTGCAAATAGGCGATTCACGTTTAATGATTGCAGAGGAAATGCCTGAATGGGGAAATAAAAGCCCCGACAGTTTGGGCGGCTCACCGGTAAAGATTTGCTTGTATGTAGAAGACGTAGACAGCGTATATGAAAAAGCAATTTCTTTAGGCGCTAAAACGGAAGGTAACATGGCCGTGAAAGATCAGTTTTACGGAGACCGCTCCGGAAACCTTATTGATCCTTTTGGACATCAATGGGTCATTTCACAACACATAGAAGAGGTGAGTTATGAGGAACTGCAAAAACGCTATAACAAAATGATGGAAGAGCATAACGCTCAAAAATAAAAAACTTGTCCGTTTGCTTCTGTTACCTATTTCATTTTTTCAAACATTTGCTCTATCTTTAAGGTACAATATTAACATGAGCTATTCCGGTAAAAAAATAACTATTCACCCTGATTTAAGCAAAGCTGCTGAAGCCGAGGAGAAATATAGTGCCGCTCAATCTCCAATTGAGAG
>JBBRHI010000104.1:0-8111 GCA_038222995.1 Bacteroidia bacterium
TTAAAGTAACCGTTTTGGCAAGCAATAAATCAAATACGTTAAACGGAACACACACCATTACTAATGTAAGCGGCGGTTTAGTTGTTAATATCGGTAATGCTCCAAACCCTTCAACCATTGTAAGAAAAATAAGAGGCGTTAATATGAGTATTACGTTTGACGACGGGACAGTGAGAAGCTGGTCGGCCGCAAGAAAAAGAACCTGGACGGGCAGCGCGGGCGTAGCAACCGGTTTAATGATCCAGGGCGACACCACGTTATCGGGAGTTGCAAATACCGAAGTATGGGGAACAAACCGTGCCGGAAATGCTTTTACAACAGTAATGACCACACCGTTAGTTGTTAGTTCGGCATGCGGTTGGTTAAGCCCGTCAAGCGGCAAAAAAACACATACATTCAATAGCCGGGTTTCTACAATTACATTCGGAACAGATGCTTCAGGTAATGCGGTTTCTTCCGGTTGTCCAACGCATTATATCATTAACTGGACATCTTTAAGCGGTGTTCCAAAAACATATATCGGTACCTACTAGGTTTTTAAGTGTAAATAAAAATGCGTATTCCGGTGGAATGCGCATTTTTTTATGTTAATAAATTGATTTAGATGATAGATTCCGCTATAAACACACCCTATTGTTAGGCGTTTATTTTTATTATTATGTATCTTCACGTTACAAAAAATAAAATAATTAAATGAAAAAAATTCTACTCTTCCTTTCCGTTATTTTCACACTACATTCTTCGGCAACTAACGATCTGTTGGTTCCTAATCCTTACGAAGCGTCTTTTCGCAAAGCCTATAGCTTAAATCCTTCTATCCCGAAAGGGATCTTGGAATCGGTGGCATTTTGCCAAAGTCGTTTTGCACATTTGAACTTAGTAGTACAGCCGAGCTGCATTAATTACCCTACAGCCTATGGTGTAATGGGTTTAACGGAAGATGGCCTGGGCTATTTCAGAAATAATTTAATTGCGGTGTCTCAGTTGTCCGGTTATTCGGTACAGGATATCAAAACAGATCCTGAAAAAAATATTCTTGCTTATGCCGCTGCATTCTCTGCTTTACAGCAACAACAAGGTATCCATGGCAACCATATAGCCGATTACAAACCTATTTTTATTGCTTTAAGCGAACTGCCTTTAACCAATAATATTCAAAACGATTTTGCTTTAAATACGCAGTTGTACCAATTATATTGGTTCCTCTCTAACGGAGAGTTCCAGGATTTTTACGGCTTCCCTGATTACTTAACGGATATGCGAAGTATTTTCGGTGGCAATTATGATGTGTTACGTTCATCTTCTGTTGTGGTAAGTTCCGCAAACGTTACTAACGGTTCGGGCAATACATACACCGCTACTAATGTTTCTAACTCTGTTGTGTCGGTAGATTACGGCCCCGCGCTTTCTAATTTCACTACCTGCAACTACAGCTCAAGAAGCGGAACGGCTATCAGCATGGTTGCTATACACGATGTGGAGGGAAGTTATGCCGGTTGTATTTCCTGGTTCAATAACTGTAGTTCCTCTGTATCGGCTCATTACGTGGTGCGCAGCTCCGACGGCCAAATTACACAGATGGTTTTAGAAAGTAACAAAGCCTGGCACATCGGGTCAGAAAATCCTTACACGTTAGGGATAGAACACGAGGGTTATAACAACAGCGCGTCATGGTACACAACCGCCATGCTCACATCCAGCGCCGCTTTAGTAAGAGATATGTGTACCGACCATGGTATAAACCCGCTGCGTTGTTATTTCGGCCCGGGCTGCAGCGGCAGTACATCACAATGTTTACAGGGAACCTGCGTTCAAATTAAAGGCCATCAAATGTTCCCTAACCAAACACATGATGATCCGGGGCCTTATTGGAACTGGGATAAATATTACAAGCTCTTAAATAACACGCCGGCTATAACAACAGTTACCGCCGCGGCCGGTTCTTTTTATGATACAGGAGGTGCAGCTGCCAACTACAGCAATGATGAACGTAAGCTGTGGCTGTTCCAACCTTCGGGTGCAACATCTGTCAGCATGAACTTTACCTCTTTTAATATTGAAAAAAATTTTGATTATATGTTCATCTACGATGGCAGCACGGTTAATGCTCCATTAATAGGGAAATATACGAGTACGGTTTCTCCCGGTAATATTAATTCTACCGGCGCAAGCTTATTAATAGAATTCAGATCAGACTGCGCCACCACGCAAACAGGTTGGGCAGCTACTTATACCAGTAATGCCGTGGCAACTAACACGGTAGATAATATTGCGCCTACTACACAAGTAAATACAGGCAGCGCATGGGATACAACTAATTTTACGGCTTCTTTTACGGATGCTGATGCGGGGGGTTCGGGCTTAGAAAAAAGCTATTACCAGGTTATTGATTTTAACGGAACAGAGTGGAGAGGAAATTACACGCACGGCTTTTTCTCTGATAATTTTGATGTAGCGATTCATCCGGAATGGACACAAAAAACAGGAACTTGGAGTATTAGCAACAACGCCCTGCAGCAAACGGACGAAATAAGTACAGCAGCGGGTAACACTAATATTTATGCAAAGCTCACACAAAACTTGTCAAACCGTTACTTATATAATTTTAAAGGAAAAATAGACGGCACGGGAACTAACAGGCGCGCCGGCTTCCATTTTTTTGTAAATGATCCCGATTCGGTGAATCGCGGTAACTCTTATTTTGTGTATTTCCGTTTAGATAATCAGCGTATACAGCTCTATGAAACAAGTTATTCGGGAGGCGTTAATACATTCGGTACTCCTGTTGTTGATTTGCCTACAACTATTGTAGCAAACCAATGGTACGATTTTAAAGTAATATATGACCGCACAACGGGTAAAATAGATGTATATAAAGATAATACCAACATCGCTACATGGACGGATGCTACGCCTATAGCAAACGGCGGTTATATTTCTTTCCGGAGCGGAAACTGTGTTTGGAGCCTTGACGAAATTAAAGTGTACCGTTCACGCCCTTTAACGTCTGTGAGTGTTTCTATAGGAGCGGGTAATGCTAATGATGTGCGTTATCAAAACCCTACACCAACGCAAAACACGTGTAAAATAAAATCGATTGTTAACGACGGGGCAGGTAATTTATCTTCTATTTTCTATTACGATACAAATATCGATTGGACAAAACCTTCAAACATTACATCCATCAACGACGGTAAAGCAGCCGATATTTCAACAATTGTGACAAGTGATTCATTATGCGCTAACTGGTCTTCTTCAAAAGACGTCAACTCAGGCATTGCCCGTTACTGGTATTCTATAGGTACAACGCCGGGAGCCGTTAATACATTAACCTGGACAAGTAATTGGGGTGATACAACAGTAACCGCAAAAAATTTGGTATTAACACAAGGCACCGTGTATTACTTTAACGTGCGTTCAGAAAACGGAGCAGGCCTGTTCAGTAACGCTATCAGCTCTAACGGGCAATTAGTTACAGCCCCTACAAATACGAACACAACTTCCTCTATTAATGAATTAACAAATTCAAATACGATAGCAGTGTTTCCTAATCCTTTTAATCAAACGATTGAGGTAAGCGTAAACTTGCCTACTGACAGTGAAGTTAATTTAACTTTAACTGATGCCTTGGGAAAAGAGATTGTTGCTTACACTACTAAAGAGAGCAAAGGCGTTTACACAAAAACAATTCATACCAACGATTTTAATTTAAGCTCCGGAACGTATATAGTACATATAAAATACAACCAATACAACTTTACTAAAAAAGTCATTAAGCAATAGTACACTTAACCTGATAGTAATAAACAGCAAGGCACATGGATTTATATTCTATGTGCCTTGCTGTTAAAAGACTAATAGTAAATTTGTGTCAATGAAAAATATCCTCCTTATATCAGACACGCACAGCTATTTAGATCCGGCATTACTAAAACACATAGAGGCGGCTGATGAAGTGTGGCATGCCGGCGATATAGGAACATTGGAATTAACGGACACCATTAAAAAAATAAAACCGTTGCGGGCCGTTTACGGTAACATTGATGATGCTAAGCTCCGGCAAGAATTCCCGAAGAATTTAATATTTACCTGCGAAGACGTAAAAGTATTTATAACACACATTTGCGGTCAGCCTACTAATTATACCAAAGAAGTAAAAGAGATTATAGCAGCTGAAAAGCCCAAACTATTTATTTGCGGCCACTCACATATTTTAAAAGTCATGTATCAAAAACAATACTATGTATTGCACATGAACCCCGGGGCTTGCGGTATTCATGGCTTCCATCAAATAAAAACCGTGTTGCGCTTTGTAATTGATAAAGCAGAAATAAAGGACTTGGCAATTATTGAATTAGGAAAGAGGGGGTAAGATTTTCGGGCTTTAAAAATACCGTGTAACATAACATTCTAATACAATGTCAGGTTTTGCTTTTTTAACTATTTCATTTGAATAAGCAACCGGGATTAATACTATTTTTTTGAAATGAAGATTTAAAAATTTAATCATCGCATCAGTATAAGAATCCCTGAAAATTAATAGGGTTAAATTATTAGAAAGCTGTTTGTTCTCAAAAATCAGTGTATTTTCAGGGTAGCCGTCAGCCGGTAATTGATCTGACTTAATTGAATTATGCTTTAAAGTAAATGTAGGCAATTGTTCAGGTAAACTTACGCCCAATATTTTTGATAGATCGCCGCTTAAGTCCTCTTTCCAAGTAATAGTAAAGTCGGTTAACGGGTGTGGTTGCAAAGATGGAAATTTAACGGACATGTTATTCATTAATTCTGTATAGGCAATAAAGGCGCCGTATTCATTCCAATGAGAATCGTGTTTTGCATACAGTGTGTGTTTTTCTTTTTCCTTCAATAATATCTCTCTTACATCTATAATAGTTAAAGACGATTTTTTCTGCCGTAAATAATTAAGTGCCTGATCGCATTTTGGCAGCGTATCTTTGTTTAATACCTGCATTGTAAGCGGTAAAAATTCCGGATAAATGTAATGTTTATCAGGCCAAAACGCTTTATAATACATAATCCCTTCTTTTTCCAAATCTGTTTTTCTATTCTCCCATAAGTTCACTGTTTCTTGCAGTTCAGTTCCTTTATATGAATTTGATTTTGTAATATCCTGAGTAATATGATAGAAAGAGCCATTTAAAAAAAGCCAGCCTTTTTTACCTACCTCCACTTTTTGAGGCACGGCCGAGGTATTAAAAAGATAATATTTGAGCTTTCCTCCCAGTTGAATTAATGCATCTCGAAATCCGAAATTGTCATTATAATAAGTTTCGTATTGCTTTGGATATTCTAATACGTTAGCGGGTTCAAAAACGGGTTTAACGGCAAGTTTTCTTTTTTCCGTATTTTGATCTTCATAAAAATGAAAAGTCTCATTTATAGAAGGGAGAAAGAGCATTAAGATAAACACACAGGATGCAAATGTATAAAAGCCAACTTTAAATTCAACCGGTTTTGAAAAAAAGAGAAAATAGATCAGGATAGAAAAAGTAAAAAAGAAGGATACAATAAAAGCAAAAGGTAAATGTTTTTTGTTAGCGAATAATTGAGCGTACTCTAAGCCAAAATCCTTTGTAGAAATAAAAGGGTCGTAAATTCCGTTAATAGGCGTTAAAGTAATGTTGTGTTTATCAACTGTAACGTACTCATTCGGCTTAAAATAATTAATAGCTTTCTTAGCATTTAAAAGCTCAAGAGTTTGATCATTATAACTTATGTAAATTTTATCTACCTCTATATGTTTTAAAGTAGAATCCGACCCTAGGTCAAACCGAAATCTTTTTATTTGAATAGTATCAGGCAGATCAATGGAAATAATTTGTTTTTGTAAAGAGCCGCTAACGGGCTTTTGGTATGACCGTTCTTCCGATACACCGCCGTCGGTGCCTATATAGAACAATTGAAACATGTCGTTTTTAACAACCTTCATTTCGGCATTAAACGTAATATGCTTATCACTTTTAAGCGTTATTTTATTTAATACAATACCTAAGCAAAAGAACAAAGCAACGGAAGTCAAGACAGGTATTAAATAATACTTTTTTAAGGGATACAGTTTCCTATATAAAATAGAAAAAAAGACAAACAGGTTTACGCCAACACTTATGGTATAGCGATATATAGTTAAGCTGTCCGGTAAATGATCTTTAAACGTTCTCAATACCGCATAAAAGGCAACAGTAATGGCCAAAGAAAGCAGGAAATAGTTTAAATACCTTTTAAACGACATACTTTAAAATCTGAAATAAATAAAAGGGTTGTAGTTGTTATGAGCCAACTCTATAGCGCAAAACACAAATAAGATAATATATGACGAATAGCGAAAAACAATATAACTGTTTGAGATATAGGAATGAAGAGGGGCCAATTTACGTGTTAAAATCGCTTCAGACATATTTCTTACATTGGTTGAAAAGATAATACCCGCTCCCAAGATCACAAATACGTAATTATTGAGCCGGCTTAAAACCGAATAGTTAGATGAATATGAGTAGCCGCACATAACTTTTAAATAATTAAAAGCATGTTCTAAAGAATCGGCTCTAAAGAACACCCATGCTACCATTACAATGAGCAGGGTATAAAAATGCTGAATAAAACGAGGTAATTTAATTAATACGTTACTTAAGCCTGCCCTTTCTAAGGCTAAAAAACAACCGTGAAACATTCCCCAAATTATAAAGTTCCAACTGGCTCCATGCCATAAACCCGTAATAAAAAATACGATAAACATATTTCGGTAGGCTTTAGCCTTCCCTAATTTATTACCTCCCAGCGGTATATATAAATAATCTCTAAACCAGGTTGATAATGAAATATGCCACCTTTGCCAAAAATCGCGGATTGATTTAGCGATATATGGATAATTAAAATTTTCAGGGAAATTAAATCCAAGCATTTTCCCTAAACCTATGGCCATATCCGAATAGCCTGAAAAATCGAAATAAATTTGCAGAGTATAACAGGTAATACCAAGCCAAGCTACAGAAGTAGGGATGCTTTGTGGAGGTATATTAAATGCTTGGTCTGCAATGCCGGCAACCGTATTGGCAATGATCATTTTTTTTGCAAGCCCTCTTATAAAACGAATCAGGCCTTTTGTAAAGTCTTCCCCGATAATAAAGCGATTTGCTATTTTTTGAGAAATATCTTTATACCTTATAATAGGGCCTGCAACCAACTGCGGAAAAAGAAAGATGTATAAGCCTAGATCAAACGGATTTTTTTGAGAGACGGCATCTCTGCGATACACATCAATTAAATAAGATATGATATGGAAGGTGTAAAACGAAATACCGATCGGTAAATGAATAGGCGCAACTTCTACCTCTGTAAACACATTTAAATATTTAATATTGCTGAGTATAAAATTGAAATATTTAAAATAGATAAGGACAAGAACGTTTAATGTAATAAACCCGCCTAAAACAATTTTAGAAAAGCGTTCGTTTTTATTTTTGCAATATTCTATTAATAAACCTGCCAAGTAATTAATAAAAATAGAAGTTATAATGAGAATAGTCAGCAATCCCTCTCCCCAAGCATAAAAAAGTAAACTGGCAATCAATAAAAAAATATTCCGGTAATTCGGGTTCAAGAAATAATGAATAACCAAGGTCCACGGAAGGAAAATAAACAGGAAAATAACGGAACTAAAAACCATTTTTAATTGTAATATTCAAATATGAGGTTTTTCGTGTTATAACCATAAATAATTAATCATCTGCCTATAATAATAGTTTTATGTAGCCTGTTTTTGTGAGTACTTTCAATAGTTATAGGTTAAGCCTAACTATAAATAATAGTTAGGCACCCAGGCCTATAAATAAAATACTGTAAATAGTAAATACAAAAGCAGTAAGAATTGCTACTCCACCCAAGGCAGTTCCAACAATTGAAAACACAAGGTCAAGTGTTGAGCCTCCGTTTTGGCGGTGATGTTTTAAGCCAATGGTGCCGAACACCAAGCCTACAATTCCTAAAATAAGACCTGCTAAAAATAAAAGCATAAAAATATATTCGGACGATGCAACAACTAACGAAAGTGCTGCTATGTTTGTAATAACACCTAGTACACTTAAAATAAG
>JBBRHI010000105.1:0-8109 GCA_038222995.1 Bacteroidia bacterium
AGAGATCTCCGGTAAGAAAATGGGCGAAATTAAGCTTGTTATCAATGGTGCCGGCGCTTCTGCCAATTCTTGTGCAAAAATGTATATTGCTGTTGGCGTTAAGAAAGAACATATTTTAATGTTAGACAGTAAAGGTGTGATCCATAAAAAGAGAACAGACCTTGATCAGTATAAATCATTTTTTGCTTCGGACGATACAAGTAAAAATACCTTGGAAGAAGCTATTAAAGGGGCTGATGTATTTGTAGGCTTATCAAAAGGAAATATCTTATCGCAGGATATGGTACGTTCTATGGCGCCTAATTGTATTGTGTTTGCATTAGCTAATCCTACTCCCGAAATTTCGTATGATGAGGCTGTAGCCGCGCGTCCTGATATTATTATTGCAACAGGCCGAAGCGATCATCCTAATCAGGTTAATAACGTATTAGGTTTCCCGTTTATATTTAGAGGAGCGCTTGATGTAAGGGCCACAACTATTAACGAAGAAATGAAATTAGCGGCAGCGCTCGCTATTGCCTCTTTAGCTAAAGAAAGTGTTCCTGATTATGTGAACCTGGCATACGGCTCTAAAAATTTAAGCTTCGGTACCGATTATATTATTCCTAAACCTATTGATAACCGTTTGATCTCTATTGTGAGTTCTGCTGTTGCAAAAGCAGCAATAGACAGCGGTGTAGCCAAACATATTATTACCGATTGGGAAGCTTACCGTACCGAGTTAGATAACCGCCTGGGTAAAAATAATAAGCTTATGCGCAGTGTGGCCAACAAAGCCAAATCAAACCCTAAGCGAGTGGTGTTTACCGAAGCCGATACCTATAAGATACTAAAAGCAGCGCAAGTAGCGAGAGACGAAGGTATTGCCAAACCTATTTTATTGGGTAATAAAGAAAAAATTCTGGCACTTATTGAAGAACACGGCCTTGATATGGGCGATATGCCGATCATTGATACCTGGTTACCGGAAGAGGAAGAAAGGCGTAACGAGTTTGGTGATTTACTTTGGAACAAGCGTCAACGCAGAGGTTTAACGCAATATGATGCGCGTAAGCTCATGCGCGACCGGAATTATTTTGGAGCTACGATGGTTGAGCTTGGCTTAGCGGATGCTATGATCTCCGGTTTAACGCGTAAATATGCTGCACCCATAAAACCGGCCCTGGATGTAATTGGTGTGCAAAACGGCGTAAGCCGTGTTGCAGGCTTGTATATTATGGTTACTAAACGCGGCCCTTACTTTTTTGCGGATACAACTATGAATGCTGATCCTACGGCACAACAGCTTGCCGATATTGCAGCTTTAACGGCTAATACTGTAAGGCAATTTAATATTACGCCTAAAATTGCCATGTTGTCTTATTCTAATTTTGGTTCTGCAGAAGGTGCTGTACCTTCAAAAGTTCAGGAAGCCGTAAAAATTCTTCACACTAATTTCCCGGGTTTAATTGTAGACGGTGATGTACAGGCAAACTTTGCCGTGAATAATGAACTGATGAAAGAACAGTTTCCATTCAGCTCTTTAGTAGATAAAGATGTGAACACATTTATTTTCCCGAACCTGGCAGCCGGTAATATTGCTTATAAATTGTTACAGGAACTTGGCGGTGCAGAAGCGATAGGCCCTGTATTAATGGGCTTGAAAAAACCCGTGCATGTATTGCAGTTAGGAAGCTCGGTAAGAGAAATCGTTAATATGATAACCATTGCGGTGGTTGATGCGCAGGAGAAAAAGTAAATCCGTTTTCATATAACATCTTTTTAAAAAGCTTTCTTATATATTGTAAGAAGGCTTTTTAGTTTAACAGTTTAATAGTTTATCTTTTTAGTTACCGTGTTCATTTAAGAGTCTATTCTATGTATTTTTTAATTGAAATTAATCCTCAAACCCAATTTTCAACGTCGCTTCTTCACAGATATTTGTCAAATTAGCTTTTCTATAATTAATAGTTGCATACATTACAAAACCCGAATTTTGAACCGCCTTAAATCCATATTCACCAAGTGCTACTGTAAATGAAATTGTTTCCTTGCCATTAATTGTTTTTATTAATTTCTCGCCTTGATACAAATTATACGGGTTTGCTGAGTAATTAATAAATGTTATTATTCCCATTTTCTTTTTTTCACATTCGGGAGCATTCATCTCTGCTGCAACATTTAATATTGATTCTATAAGTTTTGATTCTTCTACTTCAATTTTCGTACTGAAATCAAACTTATTAATTTCCTGTATATATAATTCATTAGCACAACAAGTGTTTGTATTTGGACAATAAACATCTGAACACTTAGCATATTTCGCCTCAAGCGTTTTTAAATAGCTATCGGCTTTTGTGTTTAAATTAATAAAGGCTGGTTGAGCCTTATCGTATGCGGCTTGAAATCTTTTCGTATACGATTCGTCTGCTCCATTTTCACTAATTAATTGCAAATATTGTTTTTTACCCGATTCCGTAATCATTTCACTTAATCTCGATTTACTTGAATAAACATTAACAATAGCTTCGTTTAGTTTTGTTAATTCATTTTGTTTTTTTTCATCCCAATAAATTCCATCTAACCCATAAAGAGAAAAAGGGGAATAATAGTATTGCGTGGTAATACTTTGATTCGGGTCTGAAATGTTTTTCAATGCCCCTTCAATTATTGCAGCAATTGCATCCGCTTTTGCTTTATTATCGCCGTTTAAAATATCTGTTATTTTACTTTTAATTGTACTTTGTTCAATGGCGGGGCCAAATATTTCAACAATTGCTGAAAATTTACCTACTTTTAAAATCGTATTAATTCTATCTGTACTTGTTACTCCTAATGAAACTTTAGCTCCTGTTGGATTTTCTCCACTTCCATTTGCTGAGGATTCATCACTAACTGTATTTGAGTTTTCGCTGTTTTCCTTCGTTATAATTACATTAATCGTGCTTTCTTTGCGGATGCCACTGATGTAATGTGTCCCGAAAAATTTCACAAAGTCTTGTAGTTTTTTTTGTTCTATTAAGTTTTTTGCTTCGTCTGTTAATTGAGGCTCTGTATCAAAAGAGTATATTCCAAAATCTACATTGGCGGTAAATACAATTCGCTCTTCATTTTCTATGGTTTTATTCGCATATTCCTCTAATTTCTGTCCTCCAAATGAAAACAGGTTTAAAAAACTTATTTTTCCCGATGCACCCCTTTTACGAAAACTGTTGTATTCTTCATTAGTTGTGGTATGAAAAACTTTTATTGTCGTTTTTTTTCCTCCAGTTTGTTGCGAAGTTAAGTTACTTTGTTTTGATGTTTCGGGTGTAAAACAGGCTCTTGTTTGCATATAAACATCGTTTATGTGAAATCCTTTACCAATTTTCAATGGCGGTGCTGTATTGTCTTTATCAAAGTAATTTGCATCAAATACACTTGTTGATTGACCATGTAAAATAGTATTAATTAATAGAGCTACTAAAAAAAGGATAGTTTTAATTGACTTCATAAAGTGGGGTGAATTTAGAAGACTAAAATAACAAAAATTGCTTTAATTTCTACTTTACTTTTACAAAAATTGCCAGCTTATCTCAGACTGGCATTCTCAAGTTTTATATAAAAATAATTTATTTGCTTTCTTCTATCATTTCGTATGGTCTGCCTAGCAGCTCCATTATTTGCTCAACTTGCTTCACATTATAACGATGTCCCAATCTTGGTGTTAAATGTTTTTTAATGCGAGCCATATCTCTACGATGTGTGCTTTCGCTGGCATTAAAAATTTTTGCGAGTTCTTTGTTTATGTAAGGTTTAATTACAATTTTTAATACGGTCGTCGTCATTTGTCCTCCTTTTCTCTATGCTAACCTTTGAACACCGAAGAAAATGTGTGAGTTCCAAAATGGTAAACATCTCCTCAGGATGTTTAGCGTCCTATTGGGACGGTGTATCTTTTTCATGTTTGTACTTAATTCTTCCGAAATCAGCTTTTTGATTGAGGTGTATTGTCCTTAAAAAGGTTGACGGTGCCGGTAATTAATCTTGATACGGAATTTTTTACACTGCTTAAAGTAAAGCATCAGTTCACCTGCATTCTACTTTCATCTACCTGGCTTCTACCTCAAAAGTATTATTTGTAAAGGTTATCTACTTACTTTCTACCCCTTATCTACTTACTTTCCACCCTATGACTACTACAAATCAATAATAATGATTTTAAACTGTAGTTATATGAATAATTGATTTTAAACATGAGCGCATTTATTATACAAAATGTACCTTACAAGAATTCAAGGCGTATAGTATTGAAAAATCAACTATTATTGAAGTACTTACGAGAACAACAATAGCTAATAAAAAAAGCGGCACTAATCGTTACCTAAATAAGAAACTATATAGCTTGAATTGATATAGTACTATGCCACTTTAGATTGTGTAATAGTTTGTTAAGCTATATATTCTTGTAATATTCAGATTATTAAAAGATTATTCTCAGATATTTTGTATTATTTTTTATTATTACTGTACATGAGGTTTAAAAGAATAGAATTGAAATCGGGTATTTTAAGAACACTTCAATTCAAACCAAAAAGTAGAGTTAAAATGTCAAAAATGTATGTAAAAATGTATGTAAATTAAAAATGCCCCTATCAATAGGGGCCTTCTTACCGAAAAAGTGATCCTGCTGGGACTCGAACCCAGGGCCCATACATTAAAAGTGTATTGCTCTACCAGCTGAGCTACAGAATCATTAAGGTAATAATCTGTTCTCGTTATTTCGGGCTGCAAATATAGAAACCAATTTTAAACTTGCAAAACTTTTTTTATGTTTTTTTTAATTTGTTTGTCTTTCCTTGTTTATAGCGGCATTTAACTTTATTTTTATACACGATTATGAAGTCTAAATACCAAATAAATTTACTAAAAGGCTTTTCTGATTTAAATTTTGGACAATCAATCGCTGAAGCTGAAAAGTTTTTCGGTAAAGCGGAAGAAACACAGGAGTTAAATGATGATATTTTAGAAACTTCCTGCACGGTGCTCCATTATTGGGATTCCGGCTTTTCCTTGTTTTTTGATAATAAACAATCTAAGAAATTCAGCAGTGTTGAAGTTGACAATGAAGAAACACGGCTGTTCACACATAAGGTATTTGATTTAAAAGAAAAAGAAATGGTAGAGGTAATGAAAGATAATGGCTTTGCCTTATCTGACTCGGAGCAGCAGGAATGGGGTGAAAAACGCTTGAGCTTTGATGAAGCAGGTTTAGATTGCTATTTTGAAAACGGTAAGTTAAGCTCTATTAATTTTGGTATCATTGAACTACAGGATTCGTTTGATTTTTTGCCTAATTAAAACAGAAATTAAAAACCTTCGAACAATATTTTTTTTAAACTTTCGTAACTAATCAAATTTAAATAAATCCATTAATCAATTACTTACTAAATCAACATTATTATGCCGGGAACAGAATTATTCGGCGCCGAAGAGCGCAAAGAAATAGAAGATGTACTATCTACAGGAATTATGTTTCGTTACAACCACGATGCCCAACGAAACAATATGTGGAAAGCAAAAGATTTTGAAGCGGAAGCAAAAAAGATAACCGGGGCAAAATATGCATTGGCAGTATCTAACGGTTCGGCCGCTATTATGGCGGCATTGGCTGCTTCCGGTATCGGTACGGGTGATGAAGTAATTTGTCCGCCCTTTACTTACATTGCAACTATTGAGGCAATTTTGTTTTTAGGAGGCTTACCGGTTTTTGCTGAAATTGATGAAACCCTTTGTTTAAGCGCTTCAGGAATTGAAAAAGTAATGACGCCTAAAACAAAAGCCGTTTGCCTGGTACATATGTGCGGTGGTAATGCCGATATGGACAGCATAATGGCCGTTATAAAAAAGCATAATCTCATTTTAGTAGAAGATGCGGGTCAGGCCTTTGCCTCTTCTTACAAAGGAACTTATACAGGCTTATTCGGCAAGGCAGGCGCTTATTCATTCGATTTCTTTAAAATTGCTACAGCAGGGGAAGGCGGTATTTTTGTTACCAACGATGAAAGTACTTATAAATTAGCAGACAGTTTCTGTGATCACGGTCACGACCATGTGGGCGATAAACGCGGTATGGAAAATCATCCGATCATCGGTTTTAATTTCCGCATCAGTGAATTACATGCGGCAGTTGGTGTTGCACAAACACGTAAAGTGCCGCAAATAAGAGATATAAACAGAAGCCATAAAAAGTTTCTTCAGAAAAAATTATCGGCAACAGAAGGCATCGGCTTTGCTAAATTAGGCGATGAAAGCGGCGATTCAGCTACGTTTTTAAATATATTGATGCCGAGTACCGAAATTGCTCAGCGTGTGGTAGATGAATTTAATAAGGCAGGCGTTGCAGGCTTTGATTATTGGTTTAAAAACATGTACCATTTTATAAATCAATGGGATCATATTAAAGAACTGAAAACGGCTTCTAAACTAGCGATTCATGTGTTAGATGCTCCTCAGGATTATAAAAATTTAGATCTTCCTAAAACACAGGAAGTGATAGGCCGGTTAATTTCTTTTGGCGTGAAGTGCGCGTGGACAGAAGAATACATGACCACGATAGCCGGTAAAATTTCGGACTGTGTAAAAAAAGCAATGAAACCTGTTAACGCTTAATATTTCTTAATGAAATACGTAGTATTTATTTTATTTTTTCCGTTGCTATGTAACGCACATAGGAGTGTTGGGTTTGGATTAGGATATTCTAATGCTCTTCACGATAACTCATATTCATTCGGAATGAAATTAACTTCTCAAAATATTATTAAAAATATCGGATTTAATCTGGAACTTAATGCTCCCGGAATATCAAACCATAAAGGTCTTCATAAGGACTACTCCGTTAGTGTTAATAATAGTGGTTATACAACTGTTTCTGCTAATTATGCAATCAATTACAGTATTCTCGCAGGCCTTAATTATACCCTTAAAAGAGTTCTGTTTTCTGCGAATATCGGTTTTTCTAAAACAGCTCCCGCAGTGATTGATTATTATGTTCAATCTAATTATTATTCGCATTTTCCTTCAGGACCCGCCGATTATAATCTTCATAAGGAAGTATACCCGGTGAAACAAACTATTGTTTGCTTGGAAGGATTAATTGGATATAATGTAGTAAAAACACCAAAATTTGTGTTAAATACAGCATTGGGATATAATAATAACTATGGCGTAATTTTTCATCTTAGTTTTTTGTTTTCAAAATCAAAAAATAAACCATCATAACTTTAACGTACGTAAATGCAGCATAAAAATTTTAAAAATATTGATAAAGTAACGTATGGTCGCGGTTCTTTTGCTCAATTGGCTGAAACAGTTGAACCGGTGCGTAAAGAGAATAAGAATTATTTTGTATACGTAGTAGATAATTATTTTAAAGGCAAAGAGCTTTCTAATAAATTACAAAATAAACCCGAAGACCTGATCTATTATATTGATGTAGATCCGCATGAACCAACTACTCAACAAATTGATACCTTACGCGACGAAATTCTTTCAAAAAAAGGATTACCAAGCGGCGTGATTGGTATTGGCGGCGGAAGCATTATGGATATAGCGAAAGCCTTATCGTTAATGTTAACGAACGAAGGCTCTTCCACATTATACCAAGGATTGAACTTAGTGAAAACCCCGGGCATCTATCACTTAGGCGTACCAACCATTTCAGGAACGGGCGCCGAAGTTTCCATGACGGCCGTACTCACAGGCCCTGAAAAAAAATTAGGATTAAAATGTGACTGGACTGTTTTTAACCAGGTAATATTAGATCCCGAATTAATTGCAAGTGTACCAACGGATTGGTGGTTTTATACCGGTATGGACACATACATTCACTGTATCGAATCTGAATCCGGCATTCGTAATAATGCCTTTAGTTTAGCTTACGGTGAACAATCGTTAAAGCTTTGCCGGGAAGTCTATTTAGGAGAACACTCGGGGCAAACGCCTGAAAATAATGATAAATTAATGGTGGCCTCTTTAATGGGCGGCTTAAGCTTAACCTATAGCGAAGTTGGTGTTTGCCACGCGTTAAGTTATGGCTTATCAAAAATACATGGTACACGCCATTGTTTTGCAAACTGCGTAATTTTTCAG